>JACMJT010000521.1 GCA_014380505.1 Hyphomicrobiales bacterium
CCCCGGTTTCGCCTCGACCGCTTCATGCGAGTCCCAAATTACCTACATCGACGGCGATGAAGGTGTCCTCCTCTCCCGCGGTTACCCCATAGAACAACTGGCCGAACAGGGCGACTTCATCGAAACCTGCTACCTGCTTTACTATGGCGATCTGCCGACGCCATCCCAGCGCCGCGAATTCGAACATGCGATCACCCATCACACCATGATCCATGAACAGATGGCGCGGCTTTTTCAGGGGTTCCGCCGCGACGCCCACCCGATGGCGGTCATGGTCGCGGTGGTGGGTGCGCTTTCGGCCTTCTATCACGACTCGACCGACATCAACGATCCCAAGCAGCGCGAGATCGCGTCCCGCCGCATGATCGCCAAGCTGCCGACCATCGCCGCCATGACCTACAAATATCATATCGGGCAGCCGTTCGTGTATCCGCAGAACGATCTGTCCTATGCCGCAAACTTTCTGCGCATGTGCTTCGCCGTGCCCTGCGAGGACTTCGCCGTAAATCCTATACTTGCCCGCGCCATGGACAAGATTTTCATCCTGCACGCCGACCACGAACAGAATGCTTCGACTTCAACTGTACGGCTGGCGGGTTCCTCCGGCGCCAACCCTTTCGCTTGCATCGCGGCGGGCATCGCCTGCCTCTGGGGTCCAGCACACGGCGGCGCCAATGAAGCGGCGCTCGAAATGCTGACCCAGATCGGCGATCCCTCCAAGGTTTCGGATTTCATCGCCAAGGTAAAAGACAAGAGCACCCACATCCGCCTTATGGGCTTCGGCCACCGCATTTACAAAAACTACGATCCACGCGCCAAGATCATGCAGAAGACCGCCCACGAGGTTTTGGGCGAACTCGGCATCAAGGACGATCCGCTCCTCGATGTGGCGCGTGAACTGGAAAAGGCCGCGCTTTCGGATTCATATTTTATCGAGCGCAAGCTTTATCCCAATGTCGATTTCTATTCCGGCATAATCCTGCGCGCCCTGGGCTTTCCCACCTCGATGTTCACCGTGCTCTTCGCGCTCGCCCGCACGGTGGGCTGGATTTCCCAGTGGAAGGAAATGATCGAGGATCCAAGCCAACGGATCAGCCGCCCGCGCCAGCTCTACACTGGCGCAGCGCGGCGCGACTATTTGCCGATGAGCAAACGCGGGAAGTAGCGTCTAACCAAAAGAGCCCTCACCCGCCCTTCGGGCACCCTCTCCCATGCGTTCCGCACGGGCGAGTGCATAATCTTCAAAATTTAGCCTTCTCCCGTGCCCCGAGGCATCGGAGAAGGTGGCCGACGGCCGGATGAGGGCCCTTTTGCTCCTCAGCCGCGCTCGTTCATCAGCATGGCGCCGATTTCGGCTTCGGCGGCTTTCTTGCCGTCCACGTGGGCTTCGGCCCAGTATTTCCACACGGGCGGGCGTTTGTGGGTGAGCTTTACATGGAACTGCACCGTATCGCCCGGCGACACGGGCTTTCGGAAACGCGCCTTGTCGATCGACATGAAAAATACGAGCTTGCCCGCGTGGGCGTCGCCCAGATGGTTGAGCACTAGGGCGCCCGCCGTCTGGGCCATGGCCTCGATGAGAAGAACGCCCGGCATCACCGGGTGGCCGGGAAAATGCCCCTGGAAAAACGGCTCGTTGATCGTCACGTTCTTGATCCCCGTGCCGCTCAGGTCGCCGTCGAGATCGATCATTTTGTCAATCAACAGGAAGGGATACCGGTGCGGCAGCAGCTTCATGACGCGCGCAATGTCCGCGCTGCCAAGTGCTTTCTTTCCCGTATCCTCGGCCATTGCCAGTCCCCCAACTGAAGCGGACGGCCCCGTAGGCGCCGTCCGTCCCATTGTAGCCGGTGATTTGGTTTCGTCTAGAAGCGAGTTCCGATCGAGAAGCGGAACCATTCGGTCTCGTCGTATTTGGCCTTTAGCAATGGATATGCGGCTTCAAAGCGCAGCGGCCCGAAGGGCGATGACCAGATGAGGCCCGCACCCACCGAAGCGCGGAACGCCATGGTGTCGAAAACGGTGCACCCAGAAACTTGCGTGCAGCCATTGGAGCCGTTAGGTGATGTCTTCTCAGGAGTGCCGAACACGGTGCCGAAATCCGAGAACGCGGCACCCTCGACACCCCATTCCTCCGGCAGGCCGACCGGGAAGGTCACTTCCACCGTGCCGATGGCGTAGGTCTGGCCGCCGATCGAGTCCTTGTCGCCGTCGTTGCCGATTTGGCGTGGGCCCACGCCCGACTGGGCGAAACCGCGGAATGTGTCGGCGCCCTTGTAGAAGCGATCCTGAAGCGGAACGTTATCGCTGTTGAGCGATTCGATATGGCCCGCATTGGCCTCAAGCTTGAGGACGATCGATTCCTCGTAGACCGGGAAGAAATACCAGCCATGCCCCTCGAGGCTCGCGGTATAGACATCGCCGCCGAGCCCGGCGATTTCCGAAACGACCTGGCCACGGAAACCGTTGGTGGGCTTGACCGGGCTGTCGAGATTATCCCAGGTATAGGTGGCGCCGACGAAGGACTTGAGAGTGTTTCCCTCACTGTCAAGGACCGCCGGGGACGCGTGGTCTGAATCGATGCCGCTGATTTCGCGCCACGCCAGCCCGTATTTCAGGGTCATCGAGGAATATTCGTCGAGGTCAAAGCCGGTGCGCAATGCGCCGCCCACCTGCTGGCTCTCATAGGATGAGACACTCGTGTTGTCGACGCGGGTCGCGAACACGTCAACGCCCGCGGAAATCGGCAGGCCCATGAAGTAGGGTATGGTGTAGCTGACATCGACTTGCTGACGCTTGAAGCTGAGCGTCGTATTGAGTCGGACGTTATGGCCCTTGCCGAGGAAATTGCGCTCTTGCAGCGAGACTGAGCCGATGACGGCCTCGGTCGTCGAATATCCAATCGAGAAGTTGATTGAGCCCGTGGATTTTTCCTGCACTTCCACGACCAGCACGATCTTGTCTCCGGCCGAGCCAGGATCTTCGCGGAACTCGATCTTGTCGAAAAAGTCGAGGCTGGTCAGGCGCCGCCTGGCCCGGTCGATGAGCACCCGGTTGAAGGCGTCGCCCTCGAACAGGCGCAGTTCACGCCGGATCACCTCATCTTCCGTGCGCAGATTGCCCACGATGTCGATGCGCTCGATATAGGTGCGAGGACCCTCCACGATATTGTAGGAAATGTTGAGGCTGCCCTGCCCCTCGTTGCGATCGATCTGCGGATTGACCTTGGCGAAGACAAACCCCTGGCGGGCCGCCTCGAGGGTGAGATTTTCAACGGTTTTGTCCACGAGGCTCGCGTCATAATCGTCGCCCACTCCGGTTTTCACGCCCTCGCGCAAGCGTTCCGGATCAAGCGTGGCCTGCCCCACATTGACGGCCACATCGGCCACCTTGTAGCGAGAGCCCTCTTCGAGCGAGTAGATGATGACGAAATGCTCTCCGTCGGGCGTCAGGCTGGCATCGGCTGAAATCACCTTGATGTCGGCAAAGCCATTCTTGAGGTAGTAACGGCGCAAAAGTTCCTTGTCGTATTCGACCCGGTCTGCGTCATAGGTGTCGTTACGGCTGAAGAATTTCCACCAGCGATGCTCGGCCGTGCCGATGACGCTCTTGAGATCGCCGTCACTGAAGCTGGTGTTGCCCACGAAATCCACGGTCTTGACCGTTGTTTCCACCCCCTCGGTGATCTCGAACACGAGATCGACGCGGTTCTGCGGCAGGCGGATGACCTTGGGCGATACCTTGACCGAATAATACCCGCTGCGGCGGTAGAGCGCGATGACGCGCTGCACGTCGCTCTGCACCTTTGAGCGGGTGAACATGGTGCGTTCGCGCAACTCAACTTCCTTGGCGAGATCCTTGTCCTTGACCTCGCTGTTGCCCTCGAAGTTCACCCGGTTGATCATGGGATTTTCTTCGACGCGCACCAGAAGCTGGGTGCCGTTCCGGAAGATTTGCACATCGGAAAACAGTCCGGTGCGGAACAGGCCCTTGACCGATTCGTCGATTTTTCCCGAATTGAACGGATCGCCCGGAGCCACCTGCATGTAGGACAGGACCGTTTCGGTCTCCACCCGCTGGTTGCCCTCGACCACGATCTGCGAGATCGTTTGGGCATGGGCGGCCGAAACAAAGGCCGATGGCCCGGCAACGGGTGCGAGCGCCGACAGGATGACCGCCAACAGCCCAGCGATAACAAGCCGATAAACCATCAAAAAAAACCGATCTTCGTTAGCAAAGCCGCCCCACTAGAATCCCCCGCCACCGACCGCCGTTTTATCTGCTTTGTCCCTGATTGCAAATGAAAGTTAGCCCTCCAGAGTGCCTTATAGGCAACGGTGCAGCTTATTTTGTTATCCACCCGATATCATTGACAAGTCCCATGACCATTAACATCAGGACCAGCGACAAACCGATGCGGAAACTCCATTCCTGAACATTGGCTCCCACGGGCTTGCCCAGCACGGCTTCGATTCCGTAGAGAACGAGATGGCCACCGTCCAGCATGGGGATTGGGAATAGGTTAATAAGCCCAATACTGACGGATATAATCCCGATGATCAGCATGAACTCGTATAACCCTAGTGAGGCCGCCTCGCCTGCGATTTTGGCGACGGTGATGGCCCCTCCGATCTTGCTGCCGTTCTCCTTGCCGACAAATATCCGGCCGATATATTTCACCGTGGTTGTGATGATATAACCGGTTCTTTCAACTGCCTTGGCGCCGGCTTGCGGCAGCGACAGCTGTTCAACCAGCATCTTGTCCCGCCCGGGCTGTTCGATACCGAGAAGAGCCGTTTTCGTTACGCGCCCATAGGCATCGATTTCCTCGGTTTCCTGGGGGGCCACGGCAAACGCGAGAGTTTGACCCTGGCGATCGACCACGAGGTCCAGGCGCTCGCCGGCCCGGAACAGAACGGCTTCGCGTATATCCTGGAAACTCTTGAGCTTCCGCCCGTCGATGGAGACGATCAGGTCGCCCGTCAAGATGCCGATCTTTTCTGCAGCACCATCCTTCGACAGGCCCGCAACCAGCGGCGGTAAATAGGACATGCCGACGAAGGCATAGCCGCCGGCAAATATCAGGATCGCCAGAATGAAATTGGCGACCGGCCCGGCGACAACGATGAGAGCCCGTTGCCACACGGGTTTACCGTGAAAATTCCCGGGCTCACGAGTGGCAGCCGAATCTCGTTCCGGCTGGCTGGCGGCATTGGCATCGCCCTTGAATTTCACATAACCGCCAAGCAGTACCCAGCACAGCTTCCAGCGCGTTCCATGGCGGTCATACCAGCCCGCGATCTCGCGGCCAAAGCCAATGGAGAAGGTTTCAATGGCCACGCCGAACCAGCGCGCCACCAGGAAATGGCCCAACTCATGGATAAAGATGATTACCGTGAGTGCTGCGAGAAACGGGAGCACATAGAACACCGGCAGATTAAGCAAACTCAAAAAATCCATTGCCTTTTCCTGTTCCCGCTGGAGCGCTCCGGCACATCATTGTGCCGGGCGGCATGTCTATCCCCGCTGCTTCGCAAGGTCCGTGCCAGGGGCGGACAAACTTTTACCGGTCAGTAACCACAAGACGGGGCATTTGCGACAATATTTCGGCAAATTATGGTTACCAGAGCAGAAGGCCGGTACCTGTTGCCCCAGGGCCACTACGGGCGGCGCCGATCAGCGCTGCAACCATCGCAACCGCCACCAGACCATCGACACGATCGATGACGCCGCCATGACCGGGAATGAGGCGGCCCGAATCCTTCACGCCACAATGGCGCTTGAGCGCTGACTTGAAGAGATCGCCGCCCTGGGCCGCCAGGGCGAGAAGGCCAGCAAGCAGCGATAGTATGGTAACAGCGCCCAGGCCCGTCAGGGCAGCAAATATCGCCGAGGCGACGGCACCCCCTGCCACGGCACCACCAAGTCCCGCCCAGGTTTTCTTGGGCGAGATAATTGGCGCGAGCTTTGGCCCGCCGATGAGTTTGCCTCCGAAATAGGCCAGCGTATCCGCTGCCCAAACGATGACCAGCACCCATAGGATGGCCGAAATGCCATGGGTGGCATCGCTGCGCAGCAGCACGAATGCAATTGCCGGCACGCCAACGTAGGGAATACCCAAATACTGCCACGCCGCACCTTGGCGATCCTGGAACCAGGCGACAGCAGCGGAAAGCGCCCAGAGCACGCCAATCGCCGCCGCCGCACCAGCGATCCCGATAGGAAGCGGCAGAAATGCCCCGCAGAGTGCTGCCGCAGCGTGCAGCGCGAACTGCAACGGATCCCGCTGGTGCGCCATATTGGTCCATTCCAGGGCCATGAGTACGCCAAGCAGCGCCACCAGCAGGCTGAACCAGAGCCCACCCACCCACACGTTAATGAGAACGGCGGGTATGAGCACGGCCGCCGACAGAAGCCGGACACCTAAATCGCCCCACTTCGCCGCCACCGGATGTTGCATCAGGCCGACCGGGCGCTCAAACCGCCGAAACGCCGCTCGCGCGACTGAAAATCCTCGACCGCCCGGCGAAAGACATCCGCCGTGAAGTCCGGCCAATACTCCGGTATGAAGACAAACTCCGTGTAAGCGCATTGCCACAGGAGATAGTTGGACAGCCGCTGCTCGCCACCGGTGCGGATCAACAGATCCGGATCGGGTATGTCGCCGGTATCCAGATGGTTGGCCAGCACCGCGGGGGTGATGTCGGAAGGATCAATCTTGCCTTCCGCGACTTTGGTGGCGATCGTTCGGGCGGCGCGGGTGATCTCCTGGCGGCTGCCATAGTTGAAGGCGACGATGAGCTTGAGCCGCGTATTCTCGCGGGTCAGCGTTTCAGCCTCATCGAGCAGCTTCACGATATTGGGGTCGAGCCCCTGGCGTTCGCCGATGACCGCGATCTTGACGCCCGCCTTGTGCAAGTCCGCCACATCCATGTTGATGAAGCGGCGCAGGAGTTCCAGCAGAAATGACACTTCGGCCGCCGGCCTCGACCAGTTTTCCGAACTGAAGGAATAGATCGTCAGATATTCGATGCCGAGATCTGCCGCCGTGCGCACCGCATGACGGAGCGCATCCACCCCCTGTTTATGGCCGGCGGAGCGCGGCAGGCCCCGTTCCGACGCCCAGCGGCCATTGCCATCCATGATGATGGCGACATGGCGGGGAATGGAGATGACGGGGAGCGGGTTCGGCATTGGTTATTCTGCCGGCTCAGACCTGCATGATCTCGGCTTCCTTGCCCTTCAGCGCCGCGTCGATCTCCTTGATGGACTCGTCGGTCATCTTCTGGACTTCCTCCGCTTTCTTCTTGTGTTCGTCCTCGCTGATCAGGTGCTCTTTCTCCAGCGCCTTCAACTGATCCATGCCGTCGCGGCGGACATTGCGGACTGCGATGCGGGCTTTTTCGGCATATTGATGGGCGACTTTGACCAGTTCCTTGCGGCGATCTTGTGTCAAATCGGGCATGCGGAGACGGATGACCTGTCCCTCGGTTTGCGGGTTGAGGCCGAGATTGGAGGCCTGGATCGCCTTCTCGACCGCAATCACCAGGCCCCGGTCCCAGACGTTGATCTGCAAAAGCCGCGCTTCCGGCACGGTGACCGAGGCGACCTGGTTGAGCGGCATGCTGGCGCCATAGGCATCGACATGAATGGGTTCCAGCAGGCTGGCGGCGGCGCGGCCGGTTCTAAGCCCCCCGAAATCGTGCTTCAGCGCCTCCGCCGCGCCATGCATGCGGCGTTTGATGTCCGGTCCGTTATAGGGTGCGGGCTGGGCCATGGGATCAGTCCTTCGTCACGGTGGTAAAACGGCCAGCGCCACTAAGCACGTCAAGAACAGCGCCCGGCTTGCGAATGGAGAACACAACTACCGGAATGCCGTTGTCCCGCGCAAGGGCAATGGCCGCCGGATCCATGATGCGGAGATCCTTGGCCAGAATCTCGCTGAAGGAAATCCTGTCGTAACGGCTGGCCTTGGCATCCCTCTTGGGATCGGCGGAATAGACCCCATCGACGCTGGTGCCCTTCAACAGCGCCTCGCATTGCAGTTCGGCGGCGCGAAGTGCTGCACCGGTATCCGTGGTGAAGAACGGCAAGCCGGTTCCCGCCGCGCAGATGACGATCCGCCCCTGCTCCAGGTGATGAATCCCCTTGGCGGGGGAGTAGGTTTCGCACACCGTCGGCATGGCGATGGCCGACAACACCCGCGCGTCGGCCCCCTTGGAGTTGAGCATGCCC
>JACMJT010000522.1 GCA_014380505.1 Hyphomicrobiales bacterium
AAGATCGCGCGCCAGAGAGGCTGGGCGATGGGGCCATCCTCCTGCATGATCTTCTCGAGCTCGCCCAGGATTTCGGTGCGAGCGGCGATGTCGATCGTGCCTTCGGCCTTGGCGAGAAGCTCATCGAACTTGGCGTTCGAGTACGCGCTTTCATTCCACGGCACGCCGGTGCGATAGGCAAGGGCCAGAACCATGAAGCCCAAGGGGCGGTGGGTCCAGGCGGTAAAGCCGAAGGGCACCTTGTCCCAGACTTCCCAGAACTTGTTGGAGGGAAGCACGGTGATCTTGGCGCGGATGCCGGCTTCCTTCCACTGCTCGACCATCGATTCCACCGCCACCTGTTCCCATGTGGGATCGGGCTTGCAGTTGATCTCGACGTCGATGCCATCGGGGTGACCGGCTTCGGCCAGGAGCTTCTTGGCTTCCTCGATGTTGCGAGCCATGGTGTCGATCTTCTTGTAGTCCGGATGGACCGGGCTGACATGATGATGCTCGGCCGCGCTGCCGACGCCCTTGACGGCGATCTGCAGAGTCTTTTCCGAGTCAGTCGCAAGACGGAAGGCCTTGCGGACCAGCGGATTTTTGAACTGGTCGTGGTCGAGGCGCATGCGGGCCACGGCGGTCTGGGCCGTGGTCGCCTTGTGGATATTCACATGCTCCATGCCATTGTAGATTTCGAGCTGCTCGATATTGCCTTCGTAGATGCCATGGACCTGCTTGGACGCGAGCGCCGCGGCAACCGCCGCACCGTTGTCGCCAAGATCAATGAAGTGCAATTCATCGACATATCCGGGCTTGTCCTTGATGCGCTTCAAAATCGCCTTGCGGCCGACTTCAAGCTCGGTCAGTTCGAAGGAGCCGGTGCCGTTGGAGCCGACGCCGAAGACGCCCTTTTCACCCGGATCGAGCATCAGGAACGGATAGTGGAAGAGATGCTCGGGAACGGCGACCTGGGGCTCCTTGAGATTGAGCACCAGCGTCTTGTCGTCCTTGATTTCGATGGCGTTGGCATCCCAGATTTCGGTGGTCATCACCGCGTTGCCAGCGTCGTCCTTGGTGCCGGTATCGACTTCCTTGAGCAGGTAGCCCTTCATGAGGCCCACCACGGAGGAGCCCACTTTCGGATCGAGGCAGTGCTTGATGTTCCAGGCGGCATGTTCCGCCGTGAATGCGCCGCCGCGGTTCTTCTGCCAGGTCGCGTCCGCCATGGTGAGCGTCCAGGTCTTGAGATCCTCGGAGGCTTCCCACTTCGAGACGAGTTGCGGGCGGGTGATGTTGTCGACGCCGGTGCGGGTCAGATAACCGCAGACCTGGCGCGTGATGTTCGAGTCGTAGACCCAAGAGTAGGTGTGGGGGCTATCCACTTTCGGAACGCGCATGGCGATCTTGATGATGCCGCCCTTGGGAATTTCCTGGGCGCGGGCGGCGGGCACGAAATCCTCGCCGGTGATCTTGCCGGCCCACATATAGGCCGTGGGGGCCGCCATGCCGAGCAGCGTGGCGTAGCGCACGAAGTCACGGCGATCCATGACCTTGTCGGAAAGCTGTTGCTTCAGCGAACCGATCAATTTGTGTTCTTTGTCGGACATTGAGATTATTCCTCCCTGGTATTTTTTGAGATTATAACAGCCAACGCGCCCCAGCCGGGAGGCCTAGGCGCAAGCTGACCAGAGCCTATCACCGGCAGGAATCCATGCAACAGGTTTTTGGGATGCTGCTAGGCTGCGACAAAATGATCAGAGCGGTTCTCTTCCGGTTTATAATTCTCACCTGTCTTGCCAGCCTGTCCGCAGACGTCCGGGCCGCCGGAGCCCCTGTCGATCTGGCACTTGTGCTCGCCGTCGATGCGTCGGGAAGCGTCGATGACGGCGAATTTATCCTACAGCTTGAAGGCATCGCCGCTGGATTTCGCGATCCGAAAGTCCGCGGCGCCATCACGTCGGGGCCCGAGGGCCGGATCGCCGTCATGCTGCTGGTGTGGGCTGACCATCAGGTGCCCAAGGACCGCTCGGACTGGTTTGTACTGTCATCGGAGGAGGACGCCGAGACTTTCGCCGGGACCGTTGAAACCTTCGCTCGCCACCAGAATGGCGCCACCGGCATTGGCGAAGGCCTGGCCGCGGCAATCCGGGCGATCGATGCAAGCGGTTTCGGGACGCGCCGCAGGGTGGTTGACGTCTCCGGCGACGGGCGCGAAACGGCGGCACGGGAGTTTGTGGTGCTGCTGCCCCAGGCCCGCGCCATGGCCTATGCGCGGGGTGTCACCGTCAACGGACTGGCGATTACCAACGAGGATCCGGAGCTTCTGTCCTATTACCAAAATGCCGTGCAGGCGGGACCTGGAAGTTTCACGCTTCCAGCGACCGATTACGCGGCTTTCGCCGAAGCCATGCGGCGCAAGCTGCTGCGCGAGATTGAATACCGCCCGGCGATCTCTCAGCGCTGAGGCGTTTTGGCCAGAGGCTTGCGGGCGGCTGGTTTTTTGGCTGCGGCTTGCTTCCGCGCTCCGCCATTGGCCGGCAGGTTCTTCGCGGCTAAAGCCGGCGCCTCGCTCTTTTTCTTGGTGATCACGATCACCGGCTCCATCTCGCGAAGCTCCGCGTCGGGCAGGTGGCACATGATTTTATGGCCGGGGGCAAGCTCCTTGACGGGTGGCAGCTCGGTTTCGCAAATGAGGCCGATCTTGCGATGGCAGCGCGTCTGGAAGGGGCAGCCCGGCGGCGGGTTCATGGGCGAAGGCAGTTCGCCCCGCAAGATGATGTGCTTCTTCTTGACCGAGGTATCGGCGATGGGAACGGCGGAGAGGAGCGCCTCCGTATAGGGATGGTAGGGGGGTGCGAAGACCTGGTCGGTGGTGCCCTGCTCCATGATGCGGCCGAGATACATGACGACGATACGGTCGGCGAGATAGCGCACCACGGATAGATCGTGGCTGATGAACACCATGGTGGTGCGCTTCTTGCGCTGGATATCCGTGAGCAGCCCGGTGACGGCCGCCTGCACCGACACATCGAGTGCCGACACGGGCTCGTCGGCCACCACCACCGTGGCGTTGCCGCCGAAGGCGCGGGCGATGCCGATCCGCTGTTTCTGTCCGCCCGAAAGCTGACGGGGTTTCCGGCTGGCGAATTCGCGCGGCAATTTGACGACATCGAGAAGCTCGAAGGTTTTCTGCTCAACCTCCTCGGCTGTTTTGGCAATGCCGAATTTCTTCAGCACCCGGCCAATCTGCGAGCCGACGGAGTGGCTGGGATTGAGCGTCTCGAAGGGATTCTGAAAGACGATCTGGAGCCCCGAGATCATGCCGGCGGGCCGCTGCTTCACCGGCAGCTTGCCGACATCGATGCCGTTGACCAGGACTTCGCCGCCCGTCGACGTCTCAAGGCCCATCAGCACCTTGGCGAAGGTCGACTTGCCGCAGCCGGATTCACCGACGATGGCGACGGTTTCCGCCTCGCGGGCTTCAAAGTCGAGTCTCTCGGCGGCCTTCACGTAACGCGGACCCTTGCCGGAGAGGAGGGCGCCTATCGAACTGTCGTGGATCTCGTAATATTTCTTCATGTCCTTGACTTGCAGCACGACTTTGCCGGGCTGCATGGGCTCGCTCTGGATGCCTTTGGGCTTGTATTTCGCCCAATCGATCTCGTCATAGCGGATACAGCGGGCCGTGTGGCCGGGGTCGCCCTTGATATCCAGCATGGGGATCGGCTTGTCGCACCGGCCGGGGACGAAGAAGTCGCAGCGGGGCGAGAAGGTGCAACCCGTGGGCCGGTCGCGCGGCAGCGGCAACTGGCCCCGGATGGGCACCAGCGGTGTGGCGAAACGGTCGGTGCCCGGCAGCGGGATCGAGGAGAACAGGCCCCGCGTATAGGGATGGCGCATCTCATCGAAAACCTGGTTGACCGAGCCCAGTTCCACCGACTGTCCCGAATACATCACGCAAATGCGGTCGCAGGTCTCGAGGATGAGGCCGAGATTGTGCGAGATATAGATCATCGACGTGCCGAACTGCTTGGAGATGTCCTTGATGAGTTCGACGACGCCCGCCTCGACGGTGACGTCAAGGGCCGTGGTCGGCTCGTCGAGCAGCAGCAGCTTCGGGTTCGACAGGAGCGCCATGGCGATCACGGCGCGCTGCTGCTGGCCGCCGGAAAGCTGGTGCGGATAGGAACCGAGGATGCGCTGCGGGTCCGGCAGGCGCACGGCATCGAGCAACTGGATGGCGCGCTTTTCCGCGGCCTTCGCGTCGATCCCCTCATGCACCATCGGCACTTCGATGAGCTGGTCGCGGATCAACATGGCCGGATTGAGCGAAGCCATCGGCTCCTGATACACCATGGCGATTTGCGAGCCGCGGATGCGGCGCAGTTCTTCCTCGGACATGGTGCGCATGTCGCGGCCCAGAAAGCGGATTTCACCGCCGGTGACAGCGCCGTTCTTGCCCATGTATTGCATGATGGCGAGAGCCACCGTGGATTTGCCGCAACCCGATTCTCCCACGATGCCGACGGCTTCACCCGGATTGACCGTCAAATCGAAATTATAGACGGCGGGAACTTCGCCAGCGCGCGTATAGTAGGAGATCGAAACGTCTTTGCATTCGAGAACCGGCGTGACCATTCCTCAATCCCTCAATGAAATTTCGCGCAAGCCATCGGCCAGCAGGTTAAGGCCAAGGACCAGTGACGAGATGGCAAGGGCGGGCCAGATCATGGCATTGCCGGCGGCGGCGCCATAGCCACGCACTTCGGAAATCATCTTGCCCCAATCGGGGTCGGGCGGCGGCAAGCCGAGGCCGAGAAAGCCGAGTGCCGCGATGGCTATCGTGACATAACCCAGACGCAGGCAGGCATCGACGATGAGCGGCCCCCTCGCATTGGGCAGGAGTTCGACGATCATGATGTAGAACGGGCTTTCGCCGCGAACTTCGGCGGCGGCCACATAGTCGCGCGATTTGAGATCAAGCACGAGGCCGCGCACGATGCGCATGACCTGGGGCGCCGTGCCGAACATGATTGCCAGCACGATGGTGACCCCCCTGACCCAGCTCTTGCTGAAACCCAAACCCGACAGGAGCTGGCCCAGAGGCGAATCCGGCCCAAGTTGGGTGAGAATGACGATCAGCAGCACCATCAGCGGGAAGGACAGGAACACATTGCCGATGAAGGATAGAATCTCGTCCCACCAGCCGCCGCGGTAGCCCGCTGCCACGCCCATGAGCATGCCAACGGAGTAGGCTACGATGGTGGCAAAGCTCGACCAGAACAGCACCAGCCGCGAGCCGTAGAACAGGCGGGAGAGAATGTCGCGCCCCTTGTCGTCGGTGCCCAGCCAGTAGGTGCCGCCGTCGGGGGCGGGCGATAAAGCCCCTTTCAGAAGATCGGCGCTGGTTTGGGCCAAAGGATCGCGCAGCGGCATGAAGTCGACAAAGATGGCGATGAACACCCAGAAGAAAACCAGGAACGCGCCAAACATGCCGATGGGCGACTCGCGGAGCAGGCCCACCGATTTGGCGAACTTCGAAAGGCGGCTGGGACGGCGGGCGGGGGCTGCCGAGGGGGCTGCAATGTCGGTCACGCTGATCTCCTCATGCGAACCTGATACGCGGATTAAGATAGGTGTAGCCGATGTCCGAGATGAACTGCGTCGTAACCGCGACCGCGACGGCGATCATGGCGCCGGCGAGAATCAGGTAAACATCGCCGTAGAGGGCTGCGTCATAGATCGCCTTGCCATAGCCGTCATAGGCGAAGAACACTTCGACGACGACGACGC
>JACMJT010000523.1 GCA_014380505.1 Hyphomicrobiales bacterium
AAGGAGCTGCACCCCGATATTGAACTTAACATCGACCCCACCACCCGCCTGGTGGATTTCCGCGTTGACGAGGTGGAACTCGGCATCCGCTATGGCCGCGGCAACTGGGAAGATGTGGAAATGACCAAGCTGTCATCCAACGTCGTGATCTTTCCAGTCTGCGCCCCATCCCTCATCGCCGGCGTGGAGCACCTCAAGCCGGAGGATCTCAAGAACTACAATCTGCTCCACGAGCAGCGCAAGCAGTGGTGGGCCGATTGGCTCACCGCTAACGGTATCGAAGGCGTCGCAGACTGGAAGGGTACCGTGTTCCAGAACCACTTGGCCATCGAAGCCGCCGAATCCGGTCAAGGCTTCGCCCTTGGTGATCAAATTTTGTGCGCAGATTCTCTTCTTGAAGGTTGGTTAGCCCGCCCGTTTGCTCTTGAAATGAAGGACCATGGCAACTATTGGATTGTCCGCGCCAAGGGCTCCAAGGAATCCGCGACGGCGCGATCCTTCCGCGAATGGCTTACTAGTGAAATGGCAGAAACCAACAAGAAGTTTGCCGCATTGAAAGCGCTCTCAAAACCCGCCAAACAGGCAATTGCACCGGCTGGACTGTTTTATCCCCAGTCGAATCACTAAGTGCTAAACTCTTTATCTCAAGACAAGGAACTCAATTACCGATGGCCCGAAAACTATATGACTGCTTGAAATGTCCGGGCTATTGCTGCTCCTACCCCGTCATTGAAGTGAAGGACCGCGATGCCGAGCGCATCGCCCAGCATTTTGATATGCCGCTCGCCAAGGCCGAGAAGAAATTCTTCAAGAAGGCCCATGGCTACAAGCGCATCATGCGCCGCCAGAAGGACGAGATCTACGGCAAGATCTGCCAGTTCTTTGACACCAAGGAACGCCGCTGCACCATTTATCATGCCAGACCTTCCACCTGCCGCGTCTTCCCCGGGGAAGGCCACTGCGGCTATTATGATTTCCTGAAATTCGAACGCGACGGCCAGGAAGATGAAACCTACGTCTCGGTCACCAACCATTCGGGAAATTGACTCACGTCTTCTCCCGTGAAACGGGAGAAGAAAGGGGCCCGTCCTGCGAAGCAAAGCGAAGCAGGATGGGATAGATGAGGGCACCTTATGACGTCACACATCAACTACCTTGCTCTGTCAGACCTGACAGCCGCCGAGCGCGCCGCCCTTTTCAAGCGCACTGAAAGCGATTTGGGGCCCTTCCTCGAAAAGGTGAAACCCATCATCCAAGCCGTACGCACCGAAGGTGACACGGCTCTCGCGCGCTTTGCCGAGCAATTTGACAACGCACTCGTCGATGCAAATGCCATCGCCGCAACCCCGGAAGATTTTGACCGCGCCCACACCGAACTGGAAGGGAATGTCAGGGAAGCCATCGCCTTCGCCGCAGCCAACATCCGCAAATTCCACGACCTGCAAAAACCGGAAGCATCATGGAGCGCGGAAATCCGCCCCGGCCTCCATGCCGGTGACCGCACCACGCCCATCGTCTCCGTCGCCTGCTACATTCCGCGCGGCAAGGGCTCCTTCCCGTCGTCAGTCCTGATGACCTGCATTCCGGCCAGCGTTGCTGACGTTAAAGATATCTGCATTGTGACGCCGCCCGGCCCTGATGGCCGCATTGATGCAGCCTCCCTCGTGGCCGCCCGCGCTGCAGGCGTGAACAAGGTTTATAAGGCCGGTGGCGCCCAGGCTATCGCAGCAGTTGCCTACGGCACCAAAACCATTTCTAGATATGCGAAGGTCGTAGGCCCCGGCTCCCCCTGGGTCGTGGCCGCCAAGCGCCTGCTCGCCGACCTCATCGACACCGGCACGCCCGCCGGCCCCAGCGAAGCCATCATCTTTGCCGACGAAACAACCGATGGCCGCCTCGCCGCCCTGGACCTGCTCATCGAAGCCGAACACGGCGATGACAGCTCCGCCTTCATAGTCACCACCAGCAAAGAGGTTGCCGACGCAGCCCTTGCCGCCATCCCCACATATTGGCACCGGATGGGTCCAAACCGCGTGAATTTCACCAAGGCGGTACTTGCCTCAAGCCGCGGCGGTGTCCTCATGGCGAAGGACACCAATGAAGCCATGGCTTTCATCAATGACTACGCGCCAGAGCATCTGCAAATCCTGTCAAAAGAACCGCGCAAATATCTGCCGCTGATCAAAAACGCCGGAGAAATCCTGCTCGGCGAACACACGCCGTCAACCCTGGGAAATTTTGTTCTTGGTCCAAGCCATGTGCTGCCCACCGGCGGCTGGGCCAAAACCTTCTCAGCCCTCAGCGTCCATGATTTCATGAAGCGCACCTCCGTCGTAGAGGTCACCCCACAAGCCTATCCCGAACTGGCAAAACACGCCGGCGTCATCGCCAAATACGAAGGCTTCGACGCCCATGCCAATGCCGTGTCGGATTTGCGGAAGAAGTTGCTGGGGAATTAGAGAGAGCGAAGAGCCCTCATCCGGCCATTGCTTGCGCGCTTGCAGCGCAAGCTTGCAAGCGTGGCCACCTTCTCCCATGCGAAGAGGCACGGGCGAAGGCGATAATCTTTGAAGGTTTTGCCTTCTCCCGTCCGAAGGAAAGGAGACTTCTGT
>JACMJT010000066.1 GCA_014380505.1 Hyphomicrobiales bacterium
ACGGCGACCAGGTGGCGGTGAACGGCGTGAGCTTCACGGTCGACCGCGGCGAGCATCTGACGCTGCTCGGCCCCTCGGGTTGCGGCAAAACCACGATCCTGCGCTCACTCGCCGGATTGGTGACGCCTACATCGGGCGAAATACACATCGCTGGAAGGCGGGTGAACGATATCCCTATCCACAAGCGCAACATCGGCCTGGTGTTCCAGAACTACGCCCTGTTTCCGCACAAGACCATTCACGATAACGTCGCCTTCGGCCTCAAATACCGCAACATTTCCAGGGATGAGATTACCCGCAAGGTAAAACGCGCCCTCGACATCGTGCGTCTTCCCGGTGTTGAGAAGAAAGTTCCCTCCGAGCTTTCCGGCGGCCAGCAACAGCGGATAGCTCTCGCCCGCGCCATCGTCATCGAACCCGACGTGCTCTTGCTCGACGAGCCGCTCTCAGCCCTCGATGCCAATTTGCGCGAGGAAATGCGCACCGAGATCAAAACTATCCAGCGCGAGGTCGGCATCACCACGATTTTCGTCACCCACGACCAGGAAGAAGCTCTCGCGATGTCGGACCGTATCGTGGTGATGAACCGGGGCGTGGTCGAACAGGAAGGCACGCCCGAGGACGTTTATAATGCACCCGCCTCGCGCTTTGTAGCCAGCTTCCTCGGTCAATCCAATCTGCTCGACGGCGTGGTGAAATCGGTGAAGGCGGGTGAAGCTTCCGTTGCACTTGACGGCGCGGCGGCTATTAGGGCGTTTGCCCCTCAGAGCCTCAAGAGCGGAGATAAGGTGACCGCCATCGTCCGGGCGCAGAAAATTCTAGTCGGCGCTCCCTCCAAGGGCGCCAACAGCATCAAAGGTAAAGTACTCACCACCGCATACCTCGGCGGCACCGCCTCTTACGTGATCGAAGCTGGACCCCTGCGGCTCAACGCCATCAACCCCATCGCCGGAAAAGTCTACCGCGAAGGCGAAACCGTCACCGTAAATTTTGCCCCGGAAGATTGTGTATTACTTGGCGCGGATGGACGGCGGATTGGGTGAGACGGCCAGCCTCTACTTCCCCCTCATCCCCACCACCATGTAGTTCACAGCCATGTCGCGCGATCTTCGCCATTCGTTCTTGAGCGGGCTGTAGGCAACGCCGCTTTCCTCTTTCACCACCACGCCGTTCTCGCCGAGCCAGCCTTTCAGTTCGCCAGGAGTAATGAACTTCTCCCACTGGTGCGTGCCCTTGGGCAGCCAGCCCAGCACATACTCCGCGCCGATGATGGCAAGCCCGAATGATTTGAGCGTGCGGTTGATGGTGGCGACGAACATCAGACCACTTGGCTTCAGCATGGAAGCGCAGACGCGGACGAAGGCTTGCGGGCCGGCCACATGCTCGATCACTTCCATGTTGAGGATCACATCGAATTGCTCGCCCGCCGCCGCCAAATCTTCCGCCGTGCCCGCCCGGTAGTCGATGGCGAGTTCCTGCTCTTCGGCATGAACCTGCGCCGTCCTGATATTTTTCTCCGATGGATCAACGCCCACGATCTCGGCGCCGAGCCTCGCCACGGGTTCGGTCAGAAGCCCGCCGCCGCAGCCGATGTCGAGAAAACGCAAGCCCGTAAAGGGCCGCCGGTCAAAGGGATCGCGGGCGAAGCGGGCGCACACCTGTTCCTTGATGTATTGCAGGCGAACCGGGTTGAAGACGTGCAGGACGCCGAATTTGCCCTTGGGATTCCACCATTCGGCGGCCAACCGGGAAAATTTTTCGACTTCGGCGGGATCGAGGCTTAAGGCTGCTGTCATATACGGTTCCGTTTCTCGGTCGTAATATTGCATAAGCGGGAGCCCTCATCTATGAGGGAGCCCGCGCGCAATCCGCAAGGTTAACAGAGCGAAATTTTGGCCGCGAGTCCGCGGGGTACGAAAGGTTTGGCCCATGGGCCGTCTGGTCATGAAGTTTGGGGGCACGTCGGTTGCGGATATCGGCCGCATCCGCAATGTCGCCCGCCATGTGGAGCGCGAGGTGAAGGCCGGCCACCATGTGGTGGTGGTCGTTTCCGCCATGGCGGGGACCACCGATCAGCTCGTCAATTGGTGCCGCGAGGCCGCTCCCGTCCACGATGCGCGGGAATATGACGCAATCGTAGCTTCCGGCGAACAGGTGACAGCGGGGCTACTCGCCATCGTGCTCCAGGATCAAGGCATTCCCGCCCGTTCCTGGCATGGCTGGCAAATTCCCCTCAAGACGGATGGCGTCCATGGCGCCTCCCGGATCGCCGAAATTGACGCGGCCGAGATCAGAAAGCGCATGGAGCAGGGCCAGGTGGCGGTGGTCGCCGGTTTCCAGGGCCTCGGCCCCGACAAGCGCATCACCACACTGGGCCGGGGCGGCACCGACACTTCGGCAGTGGCCATCGCCGCCTCTCTCGATGCCTCCTGCGACATCTATACGGATGTGGACGGCGTTTATACGGCGGACCCCCGCATCGTGACCGGCGCCCGCAAGCTCGACCGCATCTCCTATGAGGAGATGCTGGAACAGGCCTCCCTGGGCGCCAAGGTGCTGCAGACAAGGTCGGTTGAACTGGCCATGGTCTACAAGGTA
Organism: Hyphomicrobiales bacterium; assembly: GCA_014380505.1. The sequence goes on from JACMJT010000066.1 coordinate 2,599, forward strand.
CCCTTGCAGGTGCGCTCGAGTTTCGAGGCACCGGATTCGCCCCACCAGAATAACCCCGATGGCACGGGTCCCGGAACACTCGTTTGCGATGAGGAACGTATCGTGGAACAGCATGTCGTCAGTGGAATTGCCTATTCGCGCGACGAGGCCAAGGTCTCGATCCGAAGGGTCAAGGATCAGCCCGGCGTTTCGGCGGCGATCTTCGGCGCCCTGGCCGAGGCCGACATCAGCGTCGACATGATCGTGCAGAATGTCTCCTCCGATGGCGCCAACGCCAACGTCACCTTCACCGTGACCCGCAAGGACCTGCGCCGGACGATAGAGGTTTTGAACAGCGTCAAGGAGAAGCTCGGCTTCATGGAACTCACTCACTCGGCCGACGTGGCCAAGGTCTCTGTCGTCGGCATCGGTATGAGGAGTCACGCTGGCGTAGCCGCGAAGATGTTCCGTTCGCTTGCTGAAAAGGGTATCAATATTCAGGCGATCGCCACCTCCGAGATCAAGATCAGCGTGCTGATCGACGAGGCCTACACCGAACTCGCCGTGCGCGCCCTGCACACGGCCTACGGGCTGGAAAGCAAGCACTAGAACCATGCGCGCGCCCTTCCGCCATCATGTAATGCCTACGGGCCGCTGGAAACCGGTCCCGGCGATTACGCGCGAGGACACGGACTGATGGTTACTTCCGCCCTCGGCCCGCGTGTCCTGCTCCGGCGGCTCCGCGAGGTCATGGCGGAGCCGGTCACCTCGCAGAAGCGCCTCGATAAGATTGTGACGCTCATTGCCGGCAACATGGTTGCCGAAGTCTGCTCGATCTACGTG
>JACMJT010000524.1 GCA_014380505.1 Hyphomicrobiales bacterium
AGCAAGCCGCATCGAAGGAACCGCCCAGCCTGCGCCCGGACGCTTTGGCCGCGGTCCGCGATGATGAGGTCTGGAGTCAGCTCGTCCCCGCAACCGGGGACTCCGCAGAGCCCGTGGGCCTGCTCCGTTTCCACTTTCCGGCCGGCGCCGATAACAGCGGTTTCGTAGGCTGGCTCGCCAGCCACATCAAGGCCACGACGGGGAGCGGGATATTCGTGATTTGCGGCCAGAACAGCGGTCGCGGCGGGATTTTCGACTATTGGGGCTTTCCCCTCGAAGTCAAAGAGCCGGTCGTGGCCGAAGTCCAGAAATTGATGCGTGGCTGATGGCACGCCCATTCAGCAAGAGCGAATTCATGTCGCGAACCGCCAGGGTGCGCGCCCGCATGGCCGATCAAGGAGTAGATCTCCTGCTCGTTTCGGAACCGGCCAACATCTATTGGCTCACGGGTGCCGGCGACTGGTCGTTTTATGTTCCCCAGTTCGCCCTTGTGATGGCCGATGAGGAGGAACCTCGCTGGATCGGACGCGCCATGGACGCTCCCGGCGCCCGCCTCACCGCATGGATGGCGCCCGAGCGCGTCCATGGCTATCCCGAAAGTTATATCCAGCGCGCCGGCGTGCACGCATCCGATCATATCGGGGAATTCATCGCCAGCCTCGGGTTCAAGACCAAGCGGATAGGCTATGAGTCCGACAGCTACTACCTGTCGCCCAAATCCTTCGCCCATCTGCAACGTGCCCTGCCGAACTCGGCCTTTGTCGATTGCGACCTTCTGGTGAATTGGGCGCGGGCGGTGAAAAGCGAGGCGGAGCTCGGCTACATGCGGCAGGCCGCCGCCATCGTGGAGACGGCGATGCGCGTGGCTTACGACAAAATTGCTCCGGGCGTGCGCCAGTGCGATGCGGTTGCCGAAATCTACAAGGCGCAGATCGCGCCGAACGAAGAATTCGGCGGGGACCTCACCTCCCTGTGCCCGATAATCCTCGCCGGTGAAATGGCCGCGACCGCTCACCCCATGTGGACGGACGCGCCATTTGGCCGCGATCAGGCGGTTGCTATTGAACTGGGCGGCAGCCGCCGCCGTTACACCAGTGCGCTCGCGCGTACCCTCCACCTCGGGCGGAGCCCGCCACAAAAACTTGTCGACACGGCGAAGGCGGTCGAGGAGGGACTTGAAGCCGTCCTCGCGGTCGCCAAGGCCGGCATGACGGGCTCGGACATTCACGCCGCATGGCAGACTGTGTTATCGCGCCATGGATTGAAAAAGGACAGCCGTATCGGTTACGCAATGGGCATCGGATTTCCGCCGGACTGGGGCGAGCACACGATCAGTCTGCGGGCAGGCGAGACGGTGGCGATTGAACCGGACACAACCATTCACATCATGCTCGGCATGTGGATGGAGGGTTGGGGGATGGAAATGTCGGAAACGGTGCGAATAATGCCCACCGGTGTTGAATGTCTGACGAGCTTTCCCCGCGGCCTGCATATCAAGTGAAGAGCCTTATCTCCCTCGACGCTTTATCAAGAACCGTATAGATCAACTGCCGCCGCTTGTGGCGAGGCGTCTATGGCAGGATAAGCGCGTCATGCAGTTGGACCGTATCGATGTAAAACTCCTCGAGGCGGTGCAGCTGAACAATCGTCTGACGTCTGAAGACCTGGCGAATGCCGTGGGGCTGTCAGCCACGGCGTGCCAGCGGCGGCTGAAGCGGCTGCGGGAAGAAGGGGTGATCGAGAGCGACGTTGCCATCGTGTCCCCGAAGGCGGTGGGGCGGCCCGTCTCCATGCTGGTTCTGGTCTCGCTGGAGCGCGAACGGGCCGACATCATCGATCGCTTCAAGAACGCCATCCGTTCGACAGCGGAAGTGATGACCGGTTTCTATGTAACCGGCGATGCCGACTTCGTGCTCGTGGTGACGGCGCGCGACATGGAAGAGTACGAACAGTTCACCCGGCGTTTCTTCTACGAAAATCCCGACATCAAGAGCTTCAAGACGCTGGTGGTGATGGACCGCGTGAAAGCCGGCTTCGTCCTGCCGATCTCGGCTGAGACGCCACGGTAACGCCGCTTCGGCAAAAGCACCCGTGTTTCAATCAACGCACCGCAAAAGTGCTGCGCGAAACACTCGGGCGGCGGGGCCGAGCGGCACATCGGTCCGGTGCGCAAGATAGCCCGCCATCACGGCCTCGCCTTGCCGGCCGAGCGCTGTGGCGTCGAGCCGGATAAGCCGGCCCTCGGCCAGATCGCGCTCGACCAACCACAGGGGCAGCCGGCCCCAGCCAACACCGGCGAGAATGAGGCAATGCTTGACGTCCTGGCCGCTCACCCGCCAAGTTCCCGGAGACAAGACGCCGAAGTCCTGGCCTTCGGTCAACGGGCTTGGATCCTCCAGTACGATCTGCAGGTGATCCGCCAGTTTCGCGGAATCGAGCGGCACATCGGAACGCTGGGCCAAGGCATGCGCCGAGCCTGCCACGGCGACGAACGATAAGGATGATAGTGCTTCAATCTCGATGCGCGGGTCGCGGAACCACTCGCCGACAGTGATCGCAAGCACGCAACGCCCCTCGCGAAGAGCCGCGAGCGGCGCGCCCAGCGGCACAACCGACAACCGGACTGCAACTGTCGGATAGGCTTCATGCAGGTCCCGCAACGCTTCCCCGATCGCTGCGAGCGGAAACAAGACGTCCACGACGAGAGAGAGTTCGATCTCGACCCCTTCGCCTAAGCCCCGCGCCCGCGCCCGCAAACGGTCGATTCTTATAAGAATGGCGCGCGCCTCGGCGAGCAGCGTCCGGCCAGCGGGGGTCAGGATCGTCCGGTATTTCGACCGATCGAACAGGGCTAGTCCGAGCTCGGCTTCGAGATTGCCGATTGCATGGCTCACTGCCGACTGGGCACGCGACAAGCGGATAGCACCAGCGCGAAACGTGCCAGCTTCCGCTACGGCAATGAAGGTTCGGACTTGGTCAAGCGTTAGCGCATCCAGCATGATCTGATCCATAGATCGACTTGAGCCGAATTTCCCAACTTATAATGCGAGGCCTGGATTGTCATCTGCTGGTTGGAGCCACGAGGATCCGCCCTGCCGCACTGCCAAGGAGTTAAAGACCGATGACTGTCCAGCATTTCACCGAGAAGGACGCGAAGTTCTACAAGCGCAAGGATCGCCAGATATTTCTCGGCGACGTGGTCGACCCCTCTAACGGCGCGACGATGAGCGTGGGCTTTGGCCGTTACATGAAAAAGGGCGAAACGAACGAGTTTATCATCACCTACGATGAGGCGCTCATCATCACCAAGGGTGTCTTCACCGTTCACTCGGATGGCGGGGCAATCACGGCCAAGGCCGGTGAGGTCATCTGGCTGACCAAGGGCACGAAAGTCGTCTATGAGGCGGCCGCCGACAACACCGAGCTCGTCTATGTCACCTATCCGCATTGGATGGCGGCGCAGGCCAAATCAGAGCACGCCAGCCTGCTCGATGCGTTTCAACCTGTCGGCTAGCCGTTTCTGCCATCAATCGGACGATGCCCAGCGCCGCATCGACGCGATCATCAATCGCCTGCGCGCCGGCGAAGATCATAACAGGAGAGAAGACATGGCAAAAGTTTTGGTGCTTTACTATTCTTCCTACGGCCACATCGAAACGATGGCAGGTGCCATTGCCGAAGGCGTCCGCGAGAGTGGCGCATCCGTAACCGTGAAACGGGTGCCGGAACTCGTTCCAGAGGAAGTGGCCGTCAAATCGGGATACAAAACCGGACAGGCCGCACCCGTGGCCACCGTGGATGAATTGCCTGACTACGACGCCATCATCATCGGCACGCCGACCCGCTACGGCAATATGGCGGCGCAGATGAAAAATTTTCTCGATCAGACCGGCGGGCTTTGGTTCGAGGACAAGCTCGTCGGCAAGGTGGGCGGCGTGTTCACCTCGACCGGCAGCCAGCATGGCGGCCAGGAAACCACCATCCAGTCGACCCACAGCGTGCTGTTGCATCTCGGCATGGTGATCGTGGGCCTGCCCACAGCTTCAAGGGTCAGATGAACATGGACGAGATCACCGGCGGCTCGCCCTATGGGGCCTCGACGCTGGCGGGCCACGGCGAGCGCCAGCCCAGCGCCAACGAACTTGATGGCGCCAGGTTCCAGGGCAAGCACGTGGCCGAGATCGCTGGTGCGCTGGCGCGCGGCCGGCAGGTGCAAAAGCGCGCCTGAATGCAGCAAAGGAGACTGACATGACCGAAACGGTTCGCATTGGAAAAACTGACGGACTCCACTTCATCAATCCCAAGGGTCTCTACGATCCAGCGCCCAACGGCTATTCGCATCTGGCAATGTTTCCCGCCGGATGGCGGATCATCCTGGCCTCTGGACAAGGGGGCGAAACCGAAGATGAAGTTTTATCGGAGGGTTTTGCCACCCAATTCAGACAGGCGCTGGCCAACACCGAAACCGTGCTGGCGGCGGGCGGGGCCAAAATGTCCGACGTGGCGAAGATCACGCTTCTCATCGTCAAACACGACACGGAAAAATTCCGGATCATGACTGAGGAGATCGAGCGCGTCTGGGGCGAGCGGAAGCCAGCCAACACGCTGATCCCGGTGCCCGCCTTGGCGCTTGAAGGCATGCTTGTCGAGATCGACGTTATCGCAGTCGTGCCGCACTGAATGCCAGCCGCCCACACACAGAGTGCCTCGCGCTGGCCCACCATCCTCCTGATTGTGGGGGCGGGCGTCGTCTCGGCCTTTCAAGCCGGGAAAGCCCCGATGGCCCTTGACGGCATTCAAAACGATCTAGGCCTCAGCCTCGCCGTGGCATCGTGGATTATTTCGGCCTTTGCCGTTATGGGCGCTTTGACTGGCCTTGCCATCGGCGTCGCCGTCGATCATGCGGGCGCCAAACGCTTGGCCATCGGCGGTTTGCTCTTGCAGGCCGCGGGTTCAGCGGCGGGCGCCTTGGCTGGCGGAGCGCCGCTGCTGCTGGCGAGCCGGGCCGTTGAAGGCTTTGGCTTCCTCGCCACGGCAATCGCTGCTCCAGCGCTCATTGCCGCCGTGGCACCAGCGCGCAATCGCGACCGGGCCTTTGCTTTGTGGGCCACCTTCTTTCCGGTCGGCATGACCATCATCATGCTGAGCGCGCCGCTGCTGAGCGTTCTGGGATGGCGGGGCTTTTGGCTGGTGAATGCAGGCTTGCTGCTGGCGTATGCCTTACTGTTTGCAATGGCCGTGGGTCCAGCACCGGCAACCGGCAGCGCACGCCGGAGTGTCACTACGGATATGCGGCAACTGCTTTCGGCCGGCGGGCCATGGCTTCTGGCGGGACTGTTCGCCGCCTATCTCGCCATCTATCTCGCGGTGTTCGGATTTCTGCCCACCATCCTGTCGGACCGGCTGGCGGTCAGCGGCGAGGCCGGCAGCATGCTGAGCGCAGTAGCAGTGGCGGCGGGTGCCGTGGGCTGTCTGGCATGCGGGCAATTGCTGGCTCGTGGCGCGCGCCCTTGGCTCATCCTTGTCGTCACCTTCGGCTTGATGGCGCTCTGCGGCTTCGGCATTTTCAGCGAAAGCGTCTCCGGTTGGGTGGCCTACGCGCTTTGCATCGTGTTTTCCTTCGTGGGCGGCTTCATTCCAGTCGTTCTCATCGACGCGGTGCCCCGCCACGTGGCCCGCCCGACACTCATCGGCGCGGGCATGGGCTTTCTGATGCAGGGCAACAACGTAGGCTTTGTGATTGGACCCGCGGTCACGGGCGTGGTCGCGTCATCGTTTGGATGGCCCGCGGTTTCATTTTTCATGCTGGCCGTGGCCGTCATTGCCGTTGTGCTCGCCCTGGTGTTCCGGGCCCGCCCCTCCGAAATCGCGCAAGGAGAGTGATGGGATGGGCGCGCTGATCGATGGAGTCTGGCACACGGAGGACAATTTTCTGACTGGTCAGCCGCCGCCGCCGTCGACGGGCATTCGCAACTGGATCACCGCCGATGGTTCTCCCGGCCCCAGCGGCGAGGGCGGGTTCAAGGCCGAAGCCGGGCGCTATCATCTCTATATTTCACGGGCCTGCCCGTGGGCGCACCGGACGGCGATCTTCCGCGAGCTCAAGGGATTGCAGAGCCTCATCGGACTTTCGGTGACGCACTGGCTACTGGCGGAGAACGGCTGGACATTCGATCCCGCACCCGGCGTCATTGCCGATGACGTGAACGGCGCCCGTCACTTGCGGCAGCTCTACGTGAAAAGCGATCCCCGCTATACGGGCCGCGTCAGCGTGCCGGTCCTGTGGGACAAGGTGCTTGGGCGCATCGTCAGTACAGAGTCCGCCGAAATCATCCGCATGTTCAACAGCGACTTCAACGGAGTGGGGGCCAGCACTGGCGACTATTATCCCAAGGATCTACGCGTCGAAATCGACGGGCTCAACACGCGCATTTTCGATACGCTCAACTTCGGTGTGTACAAGGCGGGCCTCTTCGCCGCCACCCAAGAGGCTTACGAGCGCGCCGTCATGCCGGTGTTCGAGACGCTCGACTGGCTCGAAGCAAAGCTCACACATTCCCGCTACCTGTGCGGTGACAGGCTCACCGAGGCCGACTGGCGGCTGTTCACCACGTTACTGCGTTTCGATCCCGTCTATCACGGCCACTTCAAATGCAATTTGAAGCGCCTCATCGATTATCCAGCGCTCTGGTCCTATACGCGCGAACTTTATCAACACCCCAGGGTTCGCGGCACCGTCGATTTGGCTCACATCAAGCGGCACTATTACGAGAGCCACCGCCACATCAATCCGACGGGCATCGTGCCTGCCGGTCCGCTCCTGGATTTCGACCAGCCGGGAACGCGAAATTTTTAACTACGAACACTTGAGTAGTTTTCAATAAATCACTATAAAGATTGCAATTGCCTCAAGTCTGGTTTCGTCGTCATTTCCCAAGAGAATCCACTCTCAGGTTGCTCATGTCCAAAATTTCCGATCTCAAGGGCTTTGCCTACCCTTCGCCGCGCGGCATCTCGTCCGTCGTCGGCAATTTGCCATGGCATTTCGGCACCGAGCATCTGTGCGTTGCCTACCGGACCGACCCCAAGCTTGTCGCCGCCTATTTGCCCGAGCCGCTCAAACCCAGCAGCACGCCCGACATTGTCATCGTCGATTTCGGCAAATGGTATTGCCTGTGGGACGATCTCGACATGCCGGTGAAGAACCCGGAACGCACCTGGTATGACGAGACGGTGATGTGGATCGGCTGCTCCTACAAGGGCAAGGATGCAAGACTCTGCGTTTTATCTTGGGTCAACCGCGACTTCAGCCTCATCCGCGGCTACATCATGGGCTTCAACAAGAAGTTCGGTGAAACGGTCAAGACCGTCTACCATCCCATGAACCCCGGCATGGTCGAGCCCGGCCCCGGCACGAAGATGAGCGGCTATCTCACCGCCCATGGCGACCGCTTGATGGAGGGCGAGCTCTCGATCGAGCGCACCGTCACCCGTGAAGCGCTCCCCCCGATGATGAATTGGGGCCAGGTGAATCTGCGCTATTTCCCGTCGATGAACGTGGGCGGCCCGCCATCAGTTTGCGAATTGCTGCAACTCGATGCCACCAACTTCCGCTTCGGCCGCGCCTTTTCCGGCAGCGGCAAGATCAAACTCTTCCCGAGCAGCCTGGAAGAACACACCGATCTCGTGGTACGCGAAGTAGTGGGTGCGTGCTATTTCGAGAATGGCTGCACTATCACGGGCGGAACGGTTCTGCATAGCTGGGTCTGATCGTCACCGACATGGACCAGACAGTCCCCACAAATTCCGTCCGCCAAAAGGTGGCGTACCTGCCGTCGTTCGACGATGGCAACGGCTGGTACAACATCCTGCCAAAGCCCAAGCCGCCGCGCGTGCTTGCCGGTTCGCATCTGGCCGACTGGCTGGTGATCGGCTCCGGCTATGCCGGCCTCTCGG
>JACMJT010000525.1 GCA_014380505.1 Hyphomicrobiales bacterium
CCGCACCGAGCCGGGCGATGTGGTGATCGCCGCAAAAGGCCGCTGGCATCGCACCGGCAACGATCCCGCCGCGCCGTTCTCGACCCGCATTCCGATCAATCCGCGCCCGCCCGCCTTGCACAATTTCGAGGTTGGCGCGGCGGCGGGCGACTAGCTCCAGCTTGGCCGAATGTCACGAAATGGGTGGGCTCACCATCCTAATGATTGGGTCCATATTACCCGGCGCTGCCCGCCACCCCGATCAAAGAACGAATGCCGCTATTGCCCCAAAGCAGCCGTTACCGCATAGCCAAGCAAGGAATCAACGCCTTTCGGTTGCAACGAGGGTCGCTCGTTACCATTGGGTGTATGACCCATCCGGCCGATGGTTCAGAAGCATCCCGGCGCGATAATCATTGTACTCGGCGATCTTGGTCAACTTGCTCACATCGACCTCCACGCCCAGGCCGGGCCGCGCATTAGGCCACATCTTGCCGTTCTTGAAGTCATAAACGCGCGGGAGGTAGGGCCAGGTCCGGCTGCCATCTCCCAAAATCTCCATCAGGGCGGGAATCGAACATGCCGTGAGGCAATGCACCAAAGCGGCCTCTGCGATAGGGCTGGTGAAATGCGGAATCATGCCGACATAGTGGGTCTCAGCCATGGCGATGACTTTCATATATTCGCTGATGCCGCCGACATTTGGCAGTGACGTGCGGACATAATCGATCAACTGTTTTTCGATCAACCGGTTGATGTCCCATTTGTAGCCCAACTGGTCGCCCATCGCGATCGGCACCTTGGTACGCTGGCGGATGGTTTCGTAGGTTTCCGTGCCTTCGCTGCGGATCAAATCCTCAATGAAATAGGGATGCAGGTCGGCCGCTTCGATCATGGTGCAAAGGCGGATGGCGTCCGGCGGGTCGAATTGGGTATGGAAACCGAGCGCCCAGCCGCCATCGCCGGCGCCCTTCTGCAGCAGCAGGCAATCATTGTACATGCGCCGCACCAGGGCGAAGCGATCGACCTCGCGCCCGCCCCCAATATCGGTGGCATGGCGATAGACGCGGAAGCCGGCCTCGCGGCAGGCGCGCGCAGCCTCCTCGATCGTGCTGCCTTGTGCCCGCGGAAAGGCGGTGGAATAGCACTCGACATAATCACGCGATTTGCCACTGAGCAGCTGATAGACCGGCACGCCAAGCGCCTTGCCCTTAAGGTCCCACAGCGCCAAATCCAACCCGCCCAACGAATGGAGTTTTTCGCGTCCGGCGGTGTAATGCATCCCCCGCATCATGCGCTGCCAGTGCATGTCGATGCCAAAGGGGTCCAAACCGATCATCATCGCGGCGCATTCTTCCATGGTGCGCGGCTCGCCGCCTTCGCCAATGCCGCGAAGTCCTGACTCCGTTTCGATGATCACAACATTGGTCGACTGATTGACCATGGGTTGGCCGCCCCGGCCCGCGCTGTCACCGAAATTGCGGTAGTAGTGTACCGCCTTGATCTTGTCCGTTGGCAGGCCCAATGCGGCGGCGGTGGGCGGCGCCCAAAGGGCGCCAGCACCGACCGCGCCCAGCCCATGCAAGACACGGCGCCGATTCCAGTTATTCATATCACTCTCCGTTCGCCCGCTGCCGTCCCCGCCTCGGGTCGCGCTTGGGCGCGCGCCGCTGCGGCGTTCGCCGAGGCGAAAGGTCCACTGGACCTTTCGCTATTCCCGGCTCACCCTATTCAACCGCCACAACAGCCACACCCATGGCGGGCATTTGGAATGTCAGCTTGCCATCCTCGACCGCGCCCGCGAAAGGCTTGGGTGCCAATGCAGTGGGATTGTCGAAGCTGTTGTGCGCGTCCATCCGGTCGGAAACCAAAATCTGGCCGCTGCCCCTTTTACCCGTCAGGTTGGTCCGCACTTTGACCGTTCGCTTCGGGTCTGTGTTGACTATGGCGAGGTAGAGCTTGCCGTCCTTGCCTCTCGCGGGGGACACGTCGATCAGCGGCAGTGTGACATTGCCAAAGCGGTATTCGGCTTTGGAGACAGTCGCAGGGAAAGGCGTGGCCTCCATGAAGGGACGGTATAGGTCGAAGGCGTGGTAGGTCGGCGTCAAGATCATCCGGTCCTTGTCGGTGAGAATGACCGCCTGCAGGACGTTTATCATCTGGGCGATGTTCGCCATCTTTATCCGGTCGGTATAGCGGTGAAAGATATTGAAACTAAGCGCCGCCACCTGCGCGTCACGCAGGGTGTTCTGCTGGTAAAGGAATCCCGGCGTTGAGCCTGGTTCCGGCTTGTACCAGGCGCCCCACTCATCGACATACAGCGCGGTCTGTTTTTTGGGATCGTGACGATCCATGATCGCGATCACGTCCTTGAGCTGGCGGTCGATATCCAGCGTGTAGTGGAGCTGTGTGGCCCAACCCTCTTCGTCGAAGCCCGTGGCGGGCCCCTTGGGGCCCAAGTCGGGCGGCATGGCGTAATAGTGATAACTCAAGGCCTCGAGATGGTCGCCGAAAGTCGGGCCGCCATTCTTCATCATCTCCTCGGTAAAAGCCTTGTAGTCGTGCCACTTGTCCAGATTGCCGCTGGCGCCGCTCGCTACCTTGATCATGCCCATCGCGCGCGGCGCGTTCACAAACGCCATATACCGGGCATTCGCGGCGGCGGCCGTATCGGGGCGCATATTGCCACCGCAGCCCCAAGTTTCGTTCCCAATGCCCCAGTATTTTAGGGCCCAGGGCTTTTTCCGCCCGTTCTTGCGCCGCTCGTTGGCTAACGTCGCGTCCTCAGCCGAGGTGATGTACTCCACCCATTGGGACATTTCGTAGGGACTCAGCGAACCGATATTGCCGGATACATAGGCTTCGGCGCCCACCAACTCCGCAAAGTCCAGGAATTCGTGCGTCCCGAAGCTGTTGTTGTCGGTAACCCCGCCCCAATGAACGTTGATGCGGGTGGGGCGCTGTTTGCGAGGGCCTATGCCATCGCGCCAGTCGTACAGATCCGCAAAGCAGCCGCCAGGCCAACGGATCACAGGGACCTCAAGCCGCTTCAGGGCATTTACGACGTCGGTGCGATAGCCGCGAATGTTTGGGATTTTGCTGCCCTCGCCCACCCAGATACCTTCATAGATGCCCCGCCCCAGATGCTCAGCGAAATGACCATAGATTTGCCGCGCTATCGGCGCACCGGGATGTGCGAGGTCGACGGTAACATCGACCGCGGCAACCTTGTCCGGGGCGGACGAGGCCGAGTTCTGCGCGACGGCATAACCTGCAGCAAGCGTAGCTATGATCAATCCTGCGGCTGCAAGCCTTGTGGATGTGGCGAGAAAACCGGCGAGCACAACGCATCTCTTCATTTGGTCCCCTCCATTTGGTCTCTTGAAAATGCACCAACGGAATGCTCGAAGACTAGCCGCCAATTTCAGCAGGAGATGCTGCATTGCAGTAATAAATCGAGCCATTTCTCCCGTGTATGGAGCATTATTCATTCTTTAAATAATCAGACAAATCAAGTGGCGGACGGGAATGGCGACCGGGCGGCAAGTTTTGGAAAGCCAATCTACTCGGCGCGTTTGTAGCCGTGCCGTGAACGCCTAGGGGGTCCGCGTGACACCGTTCCACTCTCTTATGCGGGCGATCGCCAGTTGGATTCCAGCCCTTCCCTAAAGTAAAGCCCACGCCAAACACTGTGTGGAATGATAACCGCTAAGAGTTCGCGCAAAGAACTCTGGGGCGCGTCAAACCCGAGTGAGACATCTAAGGCTGAAAAATCCTCAATCTCGGAACTATTTTACGTATCGCGCCGTTCGCTATGCTGAACTCGCCGGATTACCCATGCCTTATTCGCCATCCGCACACATCGAAATTCTTCCCCCGCTGCCCACCGTGGCCGACGAATTGTCTCGGCTTGATTGGCTTGTGGACCTTATGGATTCCCGATTCCTCATTCCAGGTACAAAGTATCGTGTGGGCCTGGATGCCCTTCTAGGACTGATACCCGGAATCGGTGACGGGCTTGGCGCGGTGGTCAGCTTTTATATCTTGCACCGTCTATGGCAACACGATTTGCCCTGGCACCTGCGGGCGCGGTTACTGGGAAATATAGTGGTGGATCTCACCCTGGGGGCTCTCCCGCTTGTAGGTGACCTTTTTGATGTAGGGTTTAAGGCGAACCGGCGGAATGTTTTCCTTGTGAGAAATCATCTCGTCGGGAAACCCAAAATCTGAATATCCAACAGGCTCCGCCGTCGAATGTCCGCTATTGGCGCAAGCGGCAAAAACAGATTGCGGCAAAGCTTGCGGCTTTGTCCTCAAGTTCGGCTCCCAGTTTTCCGCGAGGCCGCCACACGCCTTTGCCGGGCGCGGGCCAGCATGTTGAGGCCCTCCACCGCTATCGAGAACGCCATGGCCGCATAAATATAGCCCTTGGGCACGTGCGCGCCGAATCCTTCGGCGATCAGCACCATGCCTATCATGAGCAGAAAGCCGAGTGCCAGCATCACAATGGTCGGATTGACAGCGATAAAATTGGCGAGCGGCGTTGCCGCCATCAGCATGACGAGCACCGCAACCACCACCGCGACGACCATGATCGGCACGTGCGGCGTCATCCCAACAGCGGTAATGATGCTGTCGATCGAGAACACAAGATCAAGCATCACGATCTGGCCCATGGCTGCCGCGAAGCCGAGCGTCACCTGGCGCCCGTCGAAGAGATCCGGACTGGGATCGGGATCGACGCGATGATGGATCTCCTTGGTTGCCTTCCACACCAGGAACAGACCGCCGGCGATGAGGATCAGATCGCGCCACGAGAAGCCCTGCCCGAACAGGGTGAACAGCGGCGTGGTCAGCGAGACGACGACCGCAACGGTGCCTAGAAGAGCCAGTCGCAGGATGACTGCCAGCCCGATGCCGATCCGTCGCCCGGCATTGCGCTGGCTCTCGGGCAACTTGTTGGTCAGGATGGCAACGAATATAAGATTATCGATCCCAAGCACGAGTTCCATGGTGATCAATGTTAGGAGTGCTAGCCACGTGGCGGGGTCCGCAGCAAGGTTCAGCAGGGGGTCCATGGTGGTTGCCTTGTCGTTCTTGGTGGGCAGGTTCGATCTGACAGCTATATGGGTTGAGCCTAGAAGGCCCAATTCCAGTCAGCAAGACCGTTGCTGAAATGCGCATCCTGCAACTTGCCAAGCTTGAGAAGGCCGTCTTTCGAGAACGAAGAATTTGCAGTCGGGCGAGTTCTTGGTGCGCACCGACCGGTGCTCGAACGGCCAAGAAGTCTGTCAACCGCTTATCGGATACGAACGACCGCTTTTCATTTGTGGAAGCGCGAAACCCAACCAAATCCCTCGATAAAAGCAGCCGCCTCGTTGCCAGGGAACTTTCACCTTGCCCGATAGTTGCCTTAGCCGCATCAGAGGGGTGTTAAGATGAGTTTCCCGGGGCTGGACCAGTTTCAGATCGTGCCTCATCTCATTGCGCTGGCCATTGCTTATGCTTTGGCTTTCCCCATCGGTTGGGACCGCGAGAAAGCCACGCGCAGCGCCGGGCTCAGAACTTTTCCGCTGGTGGCGCTGGCAAGCTGCGGCTTCGTGCAGGCGACGGAATCGCTGCTGGCGGAATCGCCGGAAGGCGTCGCGCGTATAGTGGAAGGCCTGATCACGGGCATCGGGTTTATCGGTGGTGGCGCCATCCTGAAAGACGGACTGTCGGTGCGCGGCACCGCCACGGCGGCCAGCATTTGGGCCACCGGCGCAATAGGTACGGCGGTCGGGCTGGGAGCGCTGGATGTGGCGGTCGCAGTTGCAGTGCTGACCTTCTTGACCCTCAAACTGCTGCCGATTCTGAAAGACGGCGATAATCCGGAATAAAATCCGATTCCATTGGCGAATGTCCGCTTTGGCGCAAAGCGGACAGGACATGCCATAAACGGGCGTCAGAACCCTCACGGCCACATTTTCGCCGCACGAACGCATCGAAAGTTCCGTCTTTGTCGGCGCGAATCCAATCGGTATGGTTGACGGCCCCCTTGAGCCTGAGATCGCAAAGTGCCGAAGGATTCCGATTCAATCTTCCATAGCGATGAGGCGGGCGGTCACAGCCCCGCATTTTCCGATCTCTCGTTCCAAAACGAACGCGCTATGTGGTGGGCGGAATTTGACAGCATTGGTGAAGAAGCAGTTCGCGGCTATGTCGAGCGCAACTCCTATACCCCGACTGGCATGGAGGTCGCGCGCCAATGGCTTGCACGGCGCGAGTTTCTTCAATTGCGTGGGGATGTGCAGTCTATCAGGGCGCTTGCGGAACAGGCACAAGGAACTGCTTCCGAGTCCTTAAGGAGTGCATCGGAAGCATTGACGCTAGCCAGCCGGGTCGATGCCAACAGCCGTGCCATTGTTGAAATGGCGGCTACTGCAAAAAAAACCGCTCGGACAATGGTCTTGGTTGGAACGCTAGCGTCTCTATTCGCCCTGTGCGCAATCGTGATGGTGCTTGCGTCTTCGCGGCAAGTCGCGCCAAACACCAAACAGACAGCCACGCAGCCATCCCGTGCAAAACAGCCCGTCGTGCGACCCCTGCCCCCTAGAGTGCCGCCGGCGGAAACACGGCAAGCCCCCGCAATCCCGCCAGAAAACGTCCAGAAGACGCAGCCACCCAACGCAGCCCCAATCGATTTCCCCGATCTGAAACCGGAAGGCCAATCATTGGCGGAAACACGGCAAGCCCCGGCAAGCCCACCAGAAAGTGCCCAGAAGGAGCAGCCGTCCAACGCACCCCAAATCAAGTCCGCTGACCTGAAACCGGAAGGCCAATCATTGGCGGGAGCCCTGGCGCTGATCGCAGACAAGGTGGGCGGCGAAGGGACAATCAATTTTACGGCGCAGTTTCACGATATGGCCACCGGCCGCGACCATACCGAGCAGCTTTCATACAGAGCCAGCAACGTGACCATCGATCCAAACCGATGTCAGGTGGGATACCGCTGGCATGTCGAACAGGATGGAAGAGCAGTGTCCGATGAAAATCGCACGGTCGAACTTCGCCTTGCCAAGAACATAAGGGTGACGTCGATGGATGCTGAAGCCGGCCGTCGTTTTTCCATGCGCACGTACCCAACGGTCTATGTTGTGCACATTGCGCGGTGGGACAACGCGTCAGGGGACAATTTATATTTCCACGACAAAGACATGGCCGAACGGGTCGGCACGGCCACCCGGCATGCCGTGGAATTGTGTGACAAGGGCGAGCAACAATTCCGGCGTCGCTAGCCAAGGCGTGAGCACATTCTAGGCGGCTGAGCTTCGCATTGATGTCATGGCCGCCCATCAGAGGCGGCCATGACATAGAATGTGCGACGTAGCAGCCGCTCGCCCAAGCTCGCGGCGCTCGCTGCTTTCGCAGGTCCACTGGACCTGCTCACACGCCTTACGGCGTGCCGCAGCTCTCACTTGGCGGCGATCAGCTCGATTTCCACCAACGCGCCGGCAAGCGGCAACTCCGTCACCTGGAGCGCCGAGCGCGACGGCCGGGGCTTGTCGGTGGGGAAGCGCTTGGCCCATTCCGAATTCAAGCCGGCGAAGTCCATCTTATTGCCCTTGGACGGATCGGCCACCAGGAACACAGTCGCCTTCACCACATCCCCGAAGCCCAAATTGTTCTTTTCCAGCATGGCCTGCAGCTTGTTGAGGATGCTGTCGGTCTGCTGGACGCTATCGCCCATCCGGCCGGGCTGGCCGGCGGGAATCGCGGGATTGAGCGGATCGGCGGTGGTGCCGCTGAAATAATAGATCGACTGGCCCGGCGCCACGATGCGCTGGGCGCTCGCGGGCAGGACCGAGGCGCCAAGCGCCAAGGCCACACCCAAACACGCCAGAAGCGACCGGCAACCCGGAACGAAGCGAAGGGGTCGCAAGCGCCAGCGTAGTGCGACGCGCGACCCCAAAAAAGACCTGGAAACCCTCATACCACTCTCCCCTGTTTGGAAAACCGATGAAATTCGATCTGGACAGGCTAACCGATTGTGGGCGGTCTGCCAGCCCCCATGAACCGATAATCCGATCAGGGGCGGCCATGACATAAGCGTATGTCCCCCCTAGAGTATTCCGGCTGCCCCGCTTCACATCACGGCGCGGCTGATTTTCCGCCGGCAGGAGCTGCCATGACCATCACCATCACCGCCTTTGAACGCTCACCCGATGGCGGCAAGGGGCTGGCGCGCGATACGCGGGTTCGCTGGGCGCTGGAAGAAGCGGGTCGGCCATACGAGGTTCGGCTGGTATCGTTTCGGGCGATGAAAGAACCCGCGCATCTGGCGCTGCATCCTTTCGGCCAGATTCCGACCTATCAGGAAGGCGATCTGGCGTTGTTCGAGACCGGGTCGATCGTGCTGCATATCGCCCAGCGCCATGCGGGCCTGCTGCCGGACGATGCCGATGCGCGGGCGCGCGCGATCACATGGATGTTTGCCGCGCTCAACACGGTGGCGCCGCCAATTCTCGATCTCACGATCGCAAAGATCGTCGAGGGCGACAAGTCATGGGCGAAGGAACGCCTGCCGCTGGTCACCGACCGCGCCCGCGTCCGGCTGAGTCAATTGTCCGCTCGCCTCGGCGATACCGACTGGCTCGAAGACACGTTCAGCGCCGACGAC
>JACMJT010000067.1 GCA_014380505.1 Hyphomicrobiales bacterium
CGTCGATGTCGAACGCGACCTCGATCTGCGGGACGCCACGCGGCGCCGGCGGAATCCCGATCAGATCGAACTGACCGAGGATTTTGTTGTCGGCCGCCATTTCGCGCTCGCCCTGGAACACCCGGATGGTCACGGCCGACTGATTGTCGTCGGCGGTGGAGAAGATCTGGCTCTTCTTGGTCGGGATCGTGGTGTTGCGGTCGATCAACCGGGTGAACACGCCGCCCAGCGTCTCAATGCCGAGCGAGAGCGGTGTCACGTCGAGGAGGAGCACATCCTTCACTTCGCCTTTGAGCACCCCCGCCTGGATCGCGGCGCCGATGGCCACGACTTCATCCGGGTTGACGCCCTTATGCGGCTCCTTGCCGAAGAACTGCTTCACCACTTCGATGACCTTGGGCATGCGCGTCATGCCGCCGACGAGTACCACCTCGTCGATCTGGCCCGCGGTTACACCCGCATCTTTCAGCGCCGCGCGGCAGGGCTCGACGGTCTTCTGGATCAAATCATCCACCAGCGCTTCGAGTTTGGCGCGGGTAAGCTTCAGTGTGAGATGCTTGGGACCGCTCGCATCCGCCGTAATGAAGGGCAGGTTGATTTCAGTCTGCGTCGAAGACGACAGCTCGATCTTGGCTTTTTCAGCTGCCTCCTTGAGGCGCTGCAAGGCGAGCTTGTCCTTGCGCAAGTCGATGGCCTGTTCCTTCTTGAACTCGTCGGCGAGATAGTCGACGATGCGCATGTCGAAGTCTTCACCACCGAGGAAGGTGTCGCCATTGGTCGACTTCACTTCGAACACGCCATCGCCGATTTCGAGAACCGAGACGTCGAAGGTGCCCCCGCCCAAATCATAGACCGCGATGGTGCCGGCTTCCTTCTTGTCGAGGCCATAGGCCAGAGCCGCCGCAGTCGGCTCGTTGATGATGCGCAGCACCTCAAGCCCGGCGATCCTGCCCGCATCCTTGGTGGCCTGGCGCTGGCTGTCGTTGAAATAGGCGGGAACCGTGATCACCGCTTCGGTCACCGGCTCGCCCAGATAACGCTCGGCGGTTTCCTTCATCTTGGTGAGCGTGAAAGCGGAAATCTGCGAGGGCGAGTATTTCTTGCCGCGCGATTCGACCCAGGCGTCGCCGTTCTCGGCCTTGACGATGTTGTAGGGCACGAGTTTCTTGTCCTTGGCCACCATGGGATCTTCCATGCGGCGGCCGATCAGGCGCTTGATGGCGAAAAATGTGTTCTCGGGATTGGTGACACCCTGGCGCTTGGCGGGCTGGCCGACCAGTGTTTCGCCGTCGGTGTTGAAGGCCACGATCGACGGCGTGGTGCGGGCCCCCTCGGCGTTCTCGATCACTTTCGGGGTCTTGCCTTCCATCACCGCGACGCACGAATTGGTGGTGCCGAGGTCGATGCCGATAACTTTTGCCATGTCTACCCTCCGTATGGCAGGCGAGCCTGTGGCCAAGCCCTTAACGGCGCTCGGGCCTAACCCTTGTGGGGGCTGCCTCCTGTTGACATATGGCCCATGCCCCCATGATTCCCAAGGGGCGAGGCACGTTCGAAGCGCTATATAGGGAGATGCGTTTTCCCTATCAAGCGGAGAGACATGGATAATATCAACCGACCAGGCCTCAAGTATTTGCCAGGCTACCTTGATCGGCAGGCCCAGGAAGGCTTGGTAAGTCTGATCCGCGCCGCTATGGCCGAGGCCCCGCTGTTCACGCCGTTCATGCCGCGCACCGGCAGGCCGTTCTCCGTGCGCATGACCAATCTGGGACCCTTGGGCTGGGTGTCCGACCGGGCGGGCTATCGCTATCAAGAGAAGCATCCCGAGACGAGTAAGCAGTGGCCGCCGATACCGCCGCAAATTTTGAACGTTTGGCGCGCGGTTGCTGCGTATCCCAATCTGCCCGAGGCCTGCCTGGTCAATTTTTACCGCGAAGGCGCCAAGATGGGATTGCACCAGGATGCCGACGAGGAAGATTTCGCTGCCCCCGTGGTGTCGATCTCACTGGGCGATACGGCTGTCTTCCGCATTGGAGGCACGGCGCGCGGCGGCAAGACAGCAACGATCAAGCTTGCATCGGGCGATGTGCTGGTGATGGGTGGTGCTTCACGACTGCGCTACCACGGCATCGACCGCGTGCTCTCCGGCACTTCGACGCTTCTGGAGGAGGGCGGCCGCATCAATCTTACCTTGAGAAGAGTGACGAAGCACTAATCCTTCGCCTTGGCCACGCCCACCAATGCGGGCCGGAGGCAGCGTTCGCCCACGGCATAGCCCGATTGCAATTCTTGCATCACCGTGCCCGGCGGCTTCTCGCTCGTTGGCACCTCGAACAGGGCCTGATGAAAATTGGGATCGAACTTCTGGCCCACCGCCTCGATCTTGCGAATGCCATGGCGCTGGAAAACATTGAGAAGCTCGCGCTCGGTGACTTCCACCCCCGCAATCAGGTTTCTTTCAATTTCACCGGCGCGTTCACGCTCTTCGGCGGGAAGGGCCTGTAGCGCGCGGCCCAGATTGTCCGGCACGCTCAAAAGGTCGCGGGCAAAGTTAGAAGCGGCATAGAGAGTGGCTTCAGCCTTCTCACGCTCGAGCCGCTTGCGGGTATTTTCCATCTCGGCGGCAAGGCGCAACAGCCGGTCCTTCAGCGAAGCCACCTCTTCCGTCAGGGCCAGGATTTCGGCGTCGCGAGGATCGACGGGGGCTTCGGCGATGGGGGATTCGATCTCGGTTTCGGCGAAGTCAGGGGTGTTTGTCTCGTCAGCCATGACGCTCATCTCGTTCAAATCGATGGGATAGACCGCATATCGGCCGGGAAACCGGAAAAATCAAGTGAGCAGGCGGCCCATGATTTTGGCCGTGTAATCGACCATGGGGATGATCCGGGCGTAATTCATGCGGGTGGGCCCAATAATGCCGAGAACGCCCACGATTTTCTCCTCGCTGTTCTTGTAGGGTGCGACAATGAGAGAGGAGCCGGACAACGAAAAAAGCCGGTTTTCCGAGCCGATAAAGATACGCACGCCCTCGCCGCTTTCAGCCAGGCCCAGAAGCTGCACCAGCTCTTTCTTGTTCTCGATATCCTCGAACAGCTTGCGGATGCGGTCGAGATCGTGGGCGGCGGTGGCATTCTCGATGAGGTTAGCCTGGCCCTTGACGATCAGCGTCTTGGCATCGGGATCGCTGTCGCCGGACCATACGCCGATCCCCGCCTCGACAACGCGCGCCGAGACATCGTCAAGCTCGCGCCGGAGGCTTTCCATTTCATCGCGGACAAAGCGCTGTGCCTCAGCGATGGTCTTGCCCTGAAACCGCGACGAAAGGTAGTTCGATGCCGTTGTAAAGGTCGAGGGCGGCAGGCCCGGCGGCACATCGATCACCCGGTTTTCAACACCGCCATCCTCGCCCACCAGAATGACCAGCGCCCGGCCCGGGCCCAGATTGACGAATTCCACATGCTTGAGCCTCGCGTTGAGCTTGGGCGCCATGACGACTCCGGCGCAATGGGACAGGCCCGACAGCAACGTCGTCGCTTCGCCCAGCACATCCTCGATACGCCGCTGGCGATTGGACGCTACCGCCTGCGCATCGATGCGGGCGCGCTCTTCGGCGCTCATGGCCCCCACTTCCATCAGGGCGTCGACGAAGAAGCGGAGGCCCTGTTCGGTGGGCACGCGGCCGGCGCTGGCATGGGGCGAATAGATGAGGCCCGTATCCTCAAGGTCCATCATGGTGTTGCGCACCGAAGCCGGCGACAGGTTCGACGGCAGAATGCGCGAAATGGTGCGCGAACCCACGGGCTCGCCGGTTTCGAGATAGGTATCCACCAGCCTCCTGAAAATCTCGCGGGAGCGCTGATCGAGGCCGGCGGCAGCCCCATGCTTTTCGTCGAGGAACGGTTTCGGCGGGATGATGCTCATGGGCCCAATGTAGAAATCAAGTTGGCGCAGGTCAATTGTGGGGCTAGAAGGCGCCCATTCACACGAAAGGAAGACCAATGCGTCCATCGGGGCGAATGCCCGGCCAGTTGCGCGCCATAAGCTTCGAGCGCGGCTTTACCAAGCATGCCGAAGGCTCCTGCCTCGTGCGTTTCGGCGATACCCATGTGCTGTGTACTGCCACGTTGGAAGAGAAGGTACCGCCGTGGCTGAAAGGCTTGGGCAAGGGCTGGGTCACCGCCGAATACGGCATGCTGCCGCGCTCCACCGGCGAGCGCATGCGGCGCGAGGCGGCGTCGGGCAAGCAATCGGGACGCACCCAGGAAATCCAGCGCCTCGTGGGGCGCTCGCTCCGCGCCGTTGTCGATCTCGTGGCGCTCGGTGAAAAGCAAATCACCCTCGACTGCGACGTGATCCAGGCCGATGGCGGCACGCGCACGGCCGCCATCACCGGGAGCTGGGTGGCGCTGCACGACTGTCTCAAATGGATGCAGGCCCGCTCCATGTTCAAGGCCTGGCCGCTC
>JACMJT010000526.1 GCA_014380505.1 Hyphomicrobiales bacterium
ATTGGGGGGTGGTTTTTTATTTTTTTTCCCTCCCCCGGGGGGGTGTTGTTGGGGCCCAACCGGTCTGGGGGGGTTTGGTGTGGGGGAGCCGGTGAATCAATTTCAGGCCCTGATCCCCCTCACCCTCCCATTGCTTGCGCAATGGGCCCCTCCCTCGCCCCCACGGGGCGAGGGAAATAATTAGAATTGCGGACCAATCGACGCATTGCACGGACGCTGGATATTGCCGCGACATTTCAATATGTTAAATACACCAGCCATTCCTTGACACAAAAAAATTGCGCACCTATGGTGCCCGCGATTTTTGAGGCGCGAGCATGACTGATCCCGGCGAGAAGCCTACATCGGACGGGTTCGCGGATTTCGAGCGGCGGCTGGACAAGACGCTGGAGGCAAAGCGGGGCGCAGCAGGGCCGGATATGCAGGAGGGTTCCGCCGCGGGTCTTGCCATGCGGGCGGTGACCGAGCTTCTGGTCGGCCTCGCGGTGTGCATGGTTGGGGGCTACTACGCCGACAGATATTTCGGCACGGCGCCGTGGATCATGCTGGCGCTCATGCCGTTCGGCCTGGCGGCGGGGGTGATGAATGTCATGCGTCTCGCCAACTCCAAACGGGCCGATGATGTTCTCGGCGGCAAGGGGCCGGTTGCTCCTTCCGTCAAAGACGATGAGGATTGATCGTGGCTACGACAACTGAAACGGCTGGCGATGCCCATGGCGAGAAGATCATCGATCCGATCCATCAGTTCGTGATCACGCCCGTCTTCGGCGATGGCCCCCTCGGCCTTTTCACGTTCACCAATTCAGCGCTCTGGGCCGTGATCGCGGTGGCCTGCGCCGGCGCTCTCTTCCTGCTGGCGCCCACCAATCTCGTGCCCACGCGCCTCCAGTCGATCGCGGAGAGCATCTACGAAGTCGTCGACAACATGACACACGAAATCCTGCATGAGAATGCGCGGCGCTACTTCCCCTTCGTGCTGACGCTGTTCGTCTTCATCCTGTTCGCCAATGTGCTTGGGCTTGTTCCCTATGCCTTTACGGTGACCAGCCACATCATCATCACCCTGGCGCTGGCGCTCACGGTCTTCATCGGCGCCACCATCATTGGTTTTATCCGCAATGGCACGGGCTATCTCAAGCTATTCGTGCCGTCGGGTGTTCCGGTGCTGCTGCTGCCGCTGGTGGTGGTGATCGAGATCGTATCCTACTTCATCCGTCCCATGAGCCTGTCGATACGGCTTTTTGCCAACATGATGGCGGGCCACATGATGCTCAAGGTGATGGCGGGCTTCGTCGTCATGCTGGGCGTCACCGCCGGCTGGCTGCCGCTCGCCGCCATGGTCGGCCTCATGGGGCTCGAACTGCTGGTGGCGGCACTTCAGGCCTACGTCTTTGCCCTTCTCACCTGCATGTATCTGAGCGATGCCATGCAAGTAGATCACTAACTCAATTCACAAAGGAGAAAAATCCATGGAACTCGACGCAGCAAAAGCCATTGGCGCAGGCATCGCCGCAATCGCACTGGGCGGTGCCGGCATCGGTATCGGCCACATCTTCGGCAACTATCTGGCGGGCGCTCTCCGCAATCCGGCTGCCGCCGCGGGCCAGCGCGGCACGCTGTTCCTTGGCTTTGCCTTCGCTGAAGCGACAGGCCTCATCGGCTTTGCCGTCGCCATGCTCATCCTGTTCGGCTAATGCCGCAACTCGATACAACAACTTGGCCGCCGCAGCTTTTCTGGCTGGCGATCACTTTTTTCGCGCTTTACCTGATCATCTCGCGGATAGCGATCCCGCGCACGGGCGGTGTCATCGCAAGGCGCAAGGCGTCAATCGAAGGCGATCTGGCCCAGGCCCAGAGGCTCAAGGCGGAAACTGACCAGGCCATCGAGGCTTACGAGGCAGCGCTGGCCGATGCCCGTTCCAAAGCTCAGGCCGTCGCCACGGAGAACCGCAACGCGCTCTCCGCCGAAATCGACGCGGAGCGCGGCAAGCTCGATCAGGCTCTCGGCGGTAAAGTCGCGGATGCGGAAAAACAGATCGCCACCGCCCGGAACAAGGCGCTTGCCGACGTCAGGGGCGTTGCCGCTGAAATCGCCACAAGCATCGTTGCCGCATTGATCGGCGCCAGGGTGACGAAGACCGCGGCGGCCGATGCCGTTGCCAAGGCCGGGAAGCAAGGAGCACGGTGATGGAATTTTTTGGGCACGCCGAAAGCTGGGTGCTCGTCGCCTTCATCCTGTTCATCATCCTGCTGGTCTATCTGAAGGTTCCCGCGATGGTAGCCCGCATGCTTGATGAGCGTTCGGCCAAGATCGCCAAGGATCTGGCGGAGGCCGCCAAACTCCGCGAGGAAGCGCAAGCGCTGCTTGCGGACTACCAGAACAAGCGGGTGGAGGCCGAGAAGGACGCCGCCAACATCATCGCCCAGGCAAAGGTCGATGCCGGGGAATACGCCAAAGACGCCCGCCGCAAGCTCACCGAGACATTAGAGCGTCGCGCGAGGCAGGCCGAGCAGAAGATTGCCCAAGCCGAAGCTTCGGCCATCAAGGAAGTCCGCACGGTGGCAACCGATATAGCCGTCGCCGCCGCCACGCGCCTCGTTGCCGAAGCCGCGAAGGGAGCCAAGGGCACGGCACTCATCACAGAGTCGATTGAAGCGGTGAAAACCCGGCTTAACTGAGCGCGTTCGCCGCGTGCCCTATTTCCTTTCCGCGCTTGTACAGGTTCTTTGAATTTGCCATCTTCCCGCAGAATTTCTGCTCGTGGGGGAATTGTTACATGGCATTCCGTTACCTACGGTCGATCATCGTCATATTGGCCTTCGCCACCTGCCTTGTGCCGGCGCAAGCGCAAGACGAGCAGTTAACCCCGGCGCAACTTGCATGGCAGGCCGCCTATAACGCAGCCAAACCGGGCCCATCGGACATCACACTGGGTGAGCAGGCAGTTTTGCACCTGCCGCCGGAAATGGCATTCATGCCGCGGACCGAGTCGGAAGCTTTCATGAAAGCCGTCGGCAACGGAATCGGCGAAGGATTTTTCGGCATCGTCGTTCCCAAAAGCGAAAGTCAATTCTGGATCATGACCGTCAACCATACGGCGCAGGGCTATGTGAAGGACGACGACGCCAAGAGCTGGAATGCCGATGAATTGCTGCAATCCCTCAAGGACGGCACCGAGGAACAAAACAAGGAACGCGAAAGGCTGGGCGTGACGGCTCTCGATATCATCGGCTGGATTGAATCCCCGCACTACGACGCGGGCGCTCACCGGCTTGTCTGGTCCATGAAGGCTGTGGACCGTGGAGCCGCTTCGGATGCTCTGGCAACCGTCAATTTCAATACCTATGCGCTGGGGCGCGACGGCTATTTCGAGTTCAACCTTATTACCACCGATGATGTGATCGGCACGGAAAAACCTTATGCGCAGGCGGTCTTGGCCGCGCTCGATTATAAGCCCGGCAAGCGATACGAGGATTTCGATGCTTCAACCGATCACATCGCTGAATATGGCCTCGCGGCGTTGATTGGCGGAGTAGCGGCGAAGAAACTTGGCCTTTTGGCGCTGGCGGGAGCATTTCTTGCGAAATTCGCCAAGGTTATTTTTGTCGTCGCGGCCGTCGCGGGCGGAGCAATATTCAAGTTCTTCCGCAGAAAGCGGAACAGGGAAGGATGAAGCTTCTTCTCCTTCTGCTGTCGTCGGCGAAGCTCGGCAAGCTTGCCATCTCAATCGGCAGCATGCTGCTCACCATCTGGGTTTATGCCACGATTTACGGATTGCCCTTCGCGGCGGGCTTCGTGGGGATGATCCTTGTCCACGAGATGGGACACTACGTGGCGGCCAAGCAACGGGGCCTCGACGTGGGCCTCCCCGCTTTCATTCCCTTCGTGGGCGCGTGGATCAATCTCCGCGAACAGCCGCATGATTCGGAAACCGAGGCGTACATCGCCTATGCCGGGCCGTTTGTGGGGACGCTCGCGGCCTTCGCCGCCTATTTCTGGGCGCGGCAGGATGGCAGCGATCTCTGGATGGCGATTGCCTATTCGGGATTCATGATCAACCTGTTCAATCTTATCCCGGTGTCCCCGCTCGACGGCGGGCGCATAACGCAAGTGCTTTCGCCACGCATATGGTTTCTGGGAGCGCCGATGCTGGTGGCGCTGTTCTTCTATATCCCGAGCCCCATGCTGATCCTGATCGGCATTCTGGCCATCCCTAGCCTCATCGCGGCATGGCGCTACAACCCCAATTCCCCGGAAGCGCTAGCGTATCGCTCGATCCCGATTGTAACGCGATTCGAATATGGGGTGCTGTATCTGGGCCTCGCCGCCGTGCTCGCCCTCATGGCGCATAATGTCCATGAAAAACTCACTCATGGCTCGTGAGGCAGAGCCGGTCAGGCTCCGTTAAACCGCTCGCCGGTCCAAGGGTTAAGCACGGGAACTCCGGTCACCTTGATGTGTTTGATATCCCGGGTGGCAGCGTTCAGGCGATAATGCCTGGCAAGGGCAGACAAAAGGAGGTCGGGCTCCGGCACGGTCCGTTTTTGTCTGGCAAGTCTGTCGCCCATCACGCGCCATTCGAAAAGCACATCTTCGGTGACTTCAAATATGCGAGCTTCAAACATCGGACGGATGATCGTGTCCAGCCATGTTGCAAGCCGCAATCTCGCATCTGGATCGGGGTGAATCTCGATACCAAACCTGATTTCCGCAAATGTTATCCTTGAAAGGAAGAGATTTGTGCTGCCGGCTGTTCGCATCCATTCGATCACTGCACGGCTGGGGCGCGGCCTCCTCAGTTCAGATACAACATTCGTATCCAGGAGCCAACCGTTCACAAGTCAACGTCCCGGAACCGGCCATGGGTACGAATTCTTGGAACATCAAAATCTTTTACGGGGCATGCCTGGAACGCCTTAACAATGTCGTCGACGCTCGGGGCGCCTAGTCCAGATGAAACATTGGGCACGGGAACGATCTGCACGGCAACCTTGCCATGCACCGTCACGGTCTGTGGTCCTTCCGTCTGAGCGCGACGCACGACTTCGCTGAATTTAGCCTTGGCCTCTTGCAGGGACCAGCTCCTGGTATGTTTGTTCATGAACCCTCCAATTCTGACTAGTCTGACTAGTCAGAATT
This sequence comes from Hyphomicrobiales bacterium, assembly GCA_014380505.1. Next base: position 5,141 of record JACMJT010000526.1, read on the forward strand.
GAGATTTGTGTCAACCCTACTCCGCCGCCTCCATATAGTTCGCCATCGGTGGGCAAGTGCACATGAGGTTCCTGTCCCCGTAGACATTGTCGACCCGTCCCACCGGCGGCCAGTATTTGTCATTGGGATAGCCCTTGAGGGGGAAGAAGGCTTTTTCCTTGGAATAGGGGTGCTTCCAGTCGCCCAGCAGCAGACGGTGCGTGTGAGGTGCATTCTTCAGCACATTGTCGGCGCGGTCGGCCGTGCCCTGCTCCACTTCGGCGATCTCCTTGGCGATCTCGATCATGGCATCGCAGAAGCGGTCGAGTTCGCGCTTGCCTTCCGACTCCGTGGGTTCGATCATCAAAGTGTCGACGACAGGAAACGACATGGTGGGCGCATGGAAGCCGTAATCCACCAGGCGCTTGGCCACATCCTCGACACTGAGGCCCGTGCGCTCTTTCAGCCAGCGCAGATCGATGATGCATTCGTGGGCGATGTAGCCTCCGGGTCCTGTGTAGACGATGGGAAAATGCGGCGCCAAACGCCTTGCCATGTAGTTCGCGTTGAGAATGGCCATCATGGAAGCCTTTTGCAGGCCATCGGCTCCCATCATGGCGATATAGGTCCAGGAGATCGGCAGGATCGACGCCGAGCCCCAGGGCGCGGCTGACACCGCACCCTTCGACTGGTCGCGGCCCGCCGCCGGATTGACGCCGTGCACCACCCTGTGGCCCGGCAGATAGGGTGCCAGATGGGCTTTCACACCGATGGGTCCCATACCCGGCCCGCCGCCGCCGTGGGGAATGCAGAAGGTCTTGTGCAGGTTGATGTGGCAAACATCGGCGCCCAGTTCAGCGGGGCGCACGAGGCCAACTTGTGCATTCAGATTGGCGCCATCGAGATAGACCTGGCCGCCGTGCTCGTGAACGATGGCGCAGATATCGATGATCGCTTCCTCGAACACACCATGGGTCGAGGGATAGGTGATCATCAGCGCGGCAAGACTTGAAGCATTCTCTTTGGCCTTCACCTTGAGATCAGCCACATCCACATTGCCGCTCGCGTCGCAACCCACGACGACGACTCGCATGCCCGCCATGACAGCGGA
>JACMJT010000527.1 GCA_014380505.1 Hyphomicrobiales bacterium
TCATTCGCGCCTCCACGCTGAATATTGCTGACAGCCGGAGCAGCCAGTCCGGGAGCTTGCGTACTGGCACTCTATCGGCCGCGGTACCGAGGCCTTCGCGTAGGAGACGCGCAAAGTCGGTCAGCCAAAGGAACTCGCCGCACGCAATCAGCCGCTGACCGGCGGCTGCCGGATGAGTCAAGGCGGCGACGTGGATATCTGCCAGATCGCGCACATCAACAATCCCAAACCCTATACGTGGAATAGCTGGAACTTTGCCTAAAAGCATGCGCTGCACCACTTCTGCCGAGGCGCCGGGATCTCTGCCGATAACCGGTCCTTGAATCATGTTCGGCAGGATTGTCGTTAGTGTCGACTCCCCGCGGTGATCTCGCACAAACTGCCACGCGGCAAGCTCCGCCAGCGTTTTGGACCGTGCGTACTCGTCAGTTGCCTTGTTCGCTGGGTCGGTCCAGACTGTCTCGTCAGTTGGCCCGCCGGCATACCCCGCCGGCGGAAGGGCCGCCGCCACGGAGCCCGTAAGCACGAATCGTTTGACACCCGTCTTCTCGCCGGCCCGAAGTACCCGCATTGTTCCCTCGCGTGCTGCCGCAATCAGATCCGTCCCGCGGAACTCTCCGACTGGTAGCGGCGAAGCGACGTGGATGATGTAATCGGTGTGTTCAGTCGCTTTTTCCCACCCCACATCGTTCAGCAGATCGGCTGAACAAAACGTCAATCTGTCTACATATCCAGATTGTCTGCCCATCGCTGCCCGCACCTCGGCCTCACGCGTTCTACTTCGGATCGTTGTCCGGACTAGGTACCCGCGGTTGAGCAGAGCGATGATTATCCATCCAGCGGTGAAGCCCGACCCACCTGTGACCAACACCGTCTGAGCCTCTGTCTCACTGTTTATCATGTCATCAGTTCCTTTACCGGACGCTCGTGAGCCGGCGATTGGCTCGAACGGTCGAGCGAATACCATATACACCGTACACCACGGCAGTGTACGGTGTACATATCGGCGAAGTCAAGGAGATCGATGATGCCCCGACAAAGGGTTGCTCTCAGTAAGGACAAGATCATTGATGCAGCGATAACACTCGTAGAAGTCGGAGGTGCCGAAGGCTTTTCCATCCGCAAGCTGGCGACCGCGATGGGCGTCGTTCCAATGGCGTTTTACAATCACTTTGAAGACCGGGACGCACTTTTGGACGCAGTTGCCGAATACGTGCTGCATTCGCTCGTCCCTCTGCCAGTCAAAGAACCGTGGCGCTTACGCCTCGCCGCCCTGTTCCGAGGAGTCCAGAACCTCCGCGTGGAGCACCCACAAGCGTTTCGGCTCGCGATGTCACGACCGACCAATGCCGCAACAATCGCAAACCTCATGGGCTTGATCATCCAGTCACTTCGAGATGCCGGGCTTCGCGAGAGAGAAGCGGTAACGTGCTACCACACCCTGGTGATGTTCCTTCATGGTTTTCCCATCTGGGAAGCGGGAATGATCAGTGAATGCACGCCGCGACTGCCCGGTAAGCGCGGAGGTGATCGGGCGGTTCTCAAGCGGGTCCACTCAGTTCAACCAGACAAGCAGTTCGATGCCTCTATCACTTGGCTTCTTGACAGCGTCGAAGCGTTGGCACAACGTGAACGTTCTGCTTGACTTGAGGGCGGTACAACTTTGACGACCGATGGGTTTGAATTCACCTTCGGCGTGAACCATCTAGAACACTTCCTTCTGGAAGTCCTGATGGAGCCCTCCTCGTACGGCCTGCTCCTGTCGTGTTCGTCTCCCGCGGCACTCGCTACCCCATGCACTTGGGCAGGGCGTGGAAACGGGATCACGGATCCTGCTGGCACTTGGCATCA
>JACMJT010000528.1 GCA_014380505.1 Hyphomicrobiales bacterium
AAGACCATCTGGCCCGAATCCGGGTCCTTGATCCACATGTTCTCGGGAACCTCGCGCTTGACGCCGAGGATCGAGCGGATTTTCGGACGGACGAAATTCTTGATCCAGTTCAAGTGTGGTTCCTCAAGCCGCTGGCGATATCGGCGACCAGCGCGTGGACCGCTTTTACCGTTTTGGCGGTGGGTTTGCCAGCTTTTGTGAGGCTGTCCTTCACCGCGCTCACGAGGGCCGAGCCGACGACAACGCCATCGGCATCCTCGGCAATGGCGCGGGCCTGTTTGGCCGTTTTGACGCCGAAGCCCACGGCGATGGGGAGCTTGGTGTGTTTCCTGAGACGGTTGACATTGGCCTTGACGCTTTTGAGATCGGGCGCCTTGGTGCCGGTGATGCCGAGCACCGAGACGTAATAAACAAAGCCTGAGGTGTTTTTGAAAACCTTGGGGGCGCGTCTGTCATCCGTCGTCGGCGTGGCAAGGCGGATGAAGTTGAGATCGGCGGCAATCGCCGGGAGGCAGAGTTCATCATCTTCCTCGGGTGGCAGATCGACGACGATCAGGCCATCGACGCCGGCGGCCTTAGCATCTTTCAGGAATTTCGGCACGCCATAGACATAGATCGGATTGTAATAGCCCATGAGAACGATGGGTGTATCCTTGTCCCCTTTGCGGAACGCGCCCACCATCGCCAGCGTTTTCTTCATGGTCTGGCCGCCATGGAGCGCGCGCAGGCCCGCCGCCTGAATGGCCGGGCCATCGGCCATGGGATCGGTGAATGGCATGCCGAATTCAATGACATCGGCGCCGGCCGCGGGGAGACCCTTGATGATCTTGAGCGAGGTTGCGTAATCCGGGTCACCCGCCGTCACGAAGGTGACAAGTGCTGCGCGGCCTTCGCTCTTCAGATCGGCAAAGCGGCGGTCGATACGGGTGGTCACAGTTTCACGCCAAGAATATCGGCCACCGTGAAGATGTCCTTGTCGCCGCGCCCGCACATGTTCATGACCATCAGGTGGTCTTTCGGTTTCGTCGGCGCCAGTTTCATCACATGGGCCAGCGCGTGGGCTGGTTCGAGGGCGGGAATGATGCCTTCTTGCGCACAGCAGAGCTGGAAGGCCGCGAGCGCTTCCTTATCGGTGGCGGCCACGTAGTTCACGCGCTTCATGTCGTGGAGCCATGAATGCTCAGGGCCGATTCCCGGATAATCGAGGCCGGCGGAAATGGAATGGCCTTCGGTGATCTGGCCGTCGCTGTCCATCAGCAAATAGGTGCGATTGCCGTGGAGCACGCCGGGTTTGCCGCCGGTGATTGAGGCTGCATGCTTCTTGGTGCGAAGGCCCAGGCCCGCCGCTTCGACGCCGTAGATTTCGACATCCTTGTCATCGAGGAAGGGGTGGAACAGGCCCATGGCGTTGGAGCCGCCGCCGATGCAGGCGACGAGCGAATCCGGCAGGCGGCCTTCGCGAGAGAGCATCTGCCGCTTGGTTTCAACGCCGATCACCGACTGGAAATCGCGCACCATCTCCGGGTACGGGTGAGGGCCAGCGACAGTGCCGATGCAGTAGAAGGTGTCTTCCACATTGGCGACCCAATCGCGCAGTGCCTCGTTGAGTGCATCTTTCAAGGTGCGCGAGCCGGACAATGCGGGGATGACTTCGGCGCCCAAGAGCTTCATGCGGAAGACATTGGGTTGCTGCCGCGCGATATCGACTTCGCCCATGTACACGATGCATTCGAGCCCGAAGCGGGCGCACGCGGTGGCGGTAGCGACGCCGTGCTGGCCTGCCCCGGTCTCGGCGATGATGCGCTTCTTGCCCATGCGGCGGGCGAGCAGAATCTGGCCCATGACGTTATTGATCTTGTGGGCGCCCGTGTGGTTGAGCTCGTCGCGCTTGAAATAGATTTTGGCGCCGCCAAGATGCTTGGTGAGGCGCTCGGCGAAATAGAGGGGGCTCGGGCGACCCACATAGTGCTCGAGGAAGGAATCGAGTTCGGCTTGGAAAGAAGGATCGGCCTTGGCGTCCTTGTAGGCCTGCTCAAGCTCAAGGATCAGCGGCATGAGTGTCTCGGCGACGAAGCGGCCGCCATAGATGCCGAAAAGGCCGTTCTCGTCGGGGCCGTTGCGGAAGGAATTGGGTGCAGGAGCGTTCATGGTAAGTTGCTCTTAGCTGGCTCCCTTTGCCGCCTCAATGAATTTCCCGATGAGCCCTATATCCTTGACGCCGGGGGCGCTTTCGACCCCGGATGACACATCCACCATGGCAGCGCCGGTCACCAAAACAGCGTCCGCGACATTGGCGGGAGTGAGGCCGCCGCCCAGCATATAGACGCCGCGCGTGTTGCGCAGCAGCGGCCAGTCGAAAGTCACTCCCATACCGCCGGGAAGCGCTCCCGGGGGTGTCTTGGCATCGTAGAGGATAAAGGCTGCTTTGCCGGCATAGACGGAAGCCCTTGCGATGTCGGCGGCATCCTTGACCTTGATGGCTTTGATGACCTGTTTGCCCGTGAGCGCCTGTAACGCCTCGATCCGCTCGGGGGTTTCATCGCCATGGGCCTGGAAGAAATCGGGCCCTACGGCGCGGTTGATCGCGGTCACACTGGCATCGCCGGCATCGACGATGAGAGTAACGATGCGGGCCTTGCCACGGGCGCGGTCGGCAAGTGTTGCCGCCTGGCTGAGCGAAACGTTGCGGGGGCTGGCGGGATAGAACACAAGGCCTACCAGATCGGCTCCGGCGGCGAGTGCCGCATCCATGGTCTCAGGCGTCGAAAGCCCGCAGATTTTGACGTCAACCGGCATGGTCGCTCACCAGCATGGCCTGCGCGGCTGCGGCGGGATCGGCGGCCCCGGTGATGGCGCGGCCGATCACCAGGATATCGGCACCGGCGGCGATCGCGGCGGCGGGCGTTGAAACCCGCTTCTGATCCTGGGAGGCCTCGCCGGCGGGGCGAATGCCGGGAACAACCGTCAGAAAATCCTTGCCTAGAGCGTGACGTATGCCGGCTACGTCATGGGCGCTGCACACGACGCCATCGAGGCCAGCCTTGCGCGCAAGTTCGGCGAGGGAGCGGGCGTGATCCAGCGTAGACTTGGCGGGGTCGAAACCCGCAGCCCGGATGTCATCGTTTGAGAGGCTGGTGAGGATGGTGACGGCGATGAGTTTGGCGCGGGGGCCCACCGCATCGCGGGCGGCCTTCATCATGTCTAGGCCTCCCGTGGCGTGGACGTTGACGATGGCAGGCCTGGGCGAAAGTTCCATGAGGGAGGCCAAGCCCGCGGCCACGGTATTGGGGATGTCGTGGAGTTTAAGGTCAAGAAAGATGGGCAGACCTTCGGCGGCTACTGTTTCGTAACCCTTGGGGCCATGGGCGTAGAAAAATTCCATGCCGATCTTCAGGTAGCCAACATGGGGTTTCAAGTTGCGGGCAAGGCTTCGCGCCTGGTTAAG
>JACMJT010000529.1 GCA_014380505.1 Hyphomicrobiales bacterium
CTCACCATCGCCGCCGACCCCAAGCACCTCGGCGCGAAGGTCGGCATCACCGCCGTGCTCCACACATGGAGCTCGGCAATGACCCATCACCCGCACATCCATATGATCGTGCCGGGCGGCGGTCTGTCGGCCGACGGATCGCGGTGGGTATCGTGCCGCCCAGCGTTCTTCCTCTCCGTGCGTGTGCTCTCGCGCTTGTTCCGCCGGCTGTTCTTGGGGGCGCTGGCCGCAGCCCATGCCGAGGGCCGGCTGGCGTTTTTCGGTGATCGCGAGGAACTCACTGAGACCCGCGCCTTCGCCGCCTTTCTCAAGCGGCAGCGCCGGGCCGAATGGGTGGTGTATGCCAAGGCTCCGTTCGGCGACCCCGAAGCGTGCTCGCTTATCTCGCCCGCTACACGCATCGCGTCGCCATCTCCAACTGCCGGCTGATCAAGGCCGACCCTGATCGCATCACCTTCACCTGCAAGGATTATCGCGTCGACGGCCCCGGACGCTTCAAGACCATGACGCTGGCAACCCATGAATGCATCAGGCGGTTCCTGATGCATGTGCTGCCCAAGGGCTTCCACCGCATCCGCCATTACGGCCTGCTGTCCATGGCAACCGCGCCACCGCAATCGCCACGGCGCGTGAGTTGCTCGCCATGGCGCAGCGCGGGAAAGAGCCTGGCTGCGAGCCATCCGACAAATCGGCCATGCCGGACGCGCTGCCCTTGCCCCTGTCCGCGCTGCGGCGGCCGTATGATTGTCATCGAGATTTCGCTCGAGGTTGCGCACCCGATTATCGGTCGCCCCTCATTCCAAGCATCAGGCTCGACACCTCATGAGTCCGCTTTACTGTTGCCGTACCAAAATGCCGCCGCTGATGGACCAAGCCCTTCGACCGGCAATGACAATGCTTGTCACGAGACACTGCGCACGTCATCGACCGCGGCCTTCGCCACCTGGCTCGGTAGCCACCCCGGCTATTCAGCCACGCCAAATGCATCGCAAAAAGCCAGCGCGTAACGCCGAAAGAGAAAGAATGCAGACTGCCGCCAACACCGCGATTGTTGAATCGCCATAAGCCGCAGCGCGGTCCTGCCGACCTCCCGCGATATCGTACTTGGGCGCTTCTCGGACGCCTGCCGGGAGCGCGCCTAGCATCGCCATCATCGCAGGCGTCCGACTAACCTGCACCAAAGCTGACCTGCAAGCCTAATGCCTCCACGGCGAATCCGCGCCTCGAACGCTGGTTCTCTGATACGCATCTTTCATGCTCCACGTTTGGGCGTGCTCGCGGCACAGAGCAAAAAAAGGGACCAATCGGGATTGAGGAGAAACGGAACAAGAAAAGAAAATTACGAGCATGACAGCAAAGCGACACGCAACCTAAGTCGGTTGTTACCTAGATATGCAATTTTGGGTTATTTTGTCAGGAATTCGCAACCTTTAGTTGCTTTGAAATCCTGCAACACGTTGCGACACCCGCGCGAGTATCCGCACGCTCGAAACCAGCCATCCGCCGAGTTATTACATCCCGCCCGCCGACATCGCGCCGGGGGTGCTGCGCCGCGGCTCTGGAAGCTCGTTCTGCGAATGGAAGGGCGCGGCGATGTATTGGGATGTGGTAATCGGCGATGTCAC
>JACMJT010000530.1 GCA_014380505.1 Hyphomicrobiales bacterium
CCGCGCACGCGAAGGGTCTTCATGAAGCTGCAACCGGGCTCGGAGCGGATCTTTGCCGACGACAACACCGACCCGGTAGTTGGCAGCGTGCATTGGGCGCCGGTCAAATCGCTCTGGATCGGAACAATGACCGTGCTTGCCATTACCCTGGGGCCGGCGTTCTTTTCCTGGGATGCGTTGATCCTGTTTGTTGCAACAAGCGCCATCACGCTTTGTTTCGGGCATTCGGTCGGCATGCATCGGCGTCTGATCCACGCCAGTTTCGAATGCCCGCTATGGCTGGAACGTTTCTGTGTCTATCTCGGCACGCTGGTTGGAATGGCCGGACCCTACGGGATGATCCGGCTGCACGATTTCCGCGACTGGGCCCAGCGGCAATCGGTGTGTCATGACTATTCGTGTTTGGCGCGATGCCTGGTGGCAAATGCATTGCAAGCTTGTGTTGAAACACCCGCCGGAGTTCCGGCTGGAGCCTCGACTCGCCAGCGACGGGTTTTATGCCTTCGTGGAGCGAACCTGGATGTGGCAGCAATTGCCCTGGGCGGTAATGTTCTTCGCGATCGGCGGCTGGAACTGGATAGTCTGGGGAATCTGCGTTCGTGTCAGCGTCTGCGTTACCGGCCATTGGCTGATCGGCCATTTCTCTCATCGCAAGGGCGGACAGAGCTGGGTCATCGATGGGGCGGCGGCGCAGGGATACAATGTCGGGCTTGCCGGACTGATCAGCATGGGCGAGAGCTGGCACAACAACCACCATGCCTTTCCCGGCTCGGCGAAGCTGGGGATTTTTCCAGGTCAGATCGATTTGGGCTGGTATCTGATCCGAGCGTTCGAGGCGGCCGGCCTTGCCACCAACGTCAAGACCCCGGCCGACCTCCCGGCGCGACCGGGCTTGCGGCGATTGACCGGCTCGAACAATATCGGATCACGCATTCTCCGCCATCGCTTCGGGAAGAACAGATGACATCCCTGCTCTCATGGTCCTGACGTTATCGGCAACCCGATTTGGCGTCTGCCTACCCTTCTTGCAACCTCCGCTAACTCCTCGTTAACCCTGCTGGCCGTAGGGTTCGGGGACACCGAAAAGCCGGTGGTCGGGTGGCGAGATGGCGTTAGCGCACAGAAGAACGATTTTGCCGGCCGCCGAAGAGCGCCGTCGCTTCCAGCGGGTGAAAGTTCACCTGCTCGGCCGCTATATGCTGCCGGATCGCCGCGAGTTTCCCTGCCAGATCATCAATATGTCGCCGGGCGGGCTCGCTCTGCTGGCGCCGGGCATCGGCAATGTCGGCGACCGCGTGATCGCCTATCTCGACCATATCGGCCGGGTCGAGGGCAAGATCACCCGCATCATCGACAATGGTTTTGCCATGAGCGTGGGCGCCACCGCCCGCAAGCGCGACAAGCTGGCGGCGCAGCTGACCTGGCTCGCCAACCGCGACATCCTCAATTTGCCGGAAGACCGCCGCCACGACCGTATCATCCCGCGCAACCCGATTTCGCTGCTCACGCTCGAAGACGGCACCAAGATGACCTGCCGGATTATCGACATGTCGCTGTCGGGCGCCGCCATCGCCGCGGAAAACCGCCCGCCGCTGAAATCGCTGGTGCTGCTCGGCAAGGTGCAGTCCCGCGTGGTGCGAAACCTCGAGGAAGGCTTTGCCCTCGAGTTCATTCACGAGCAGTCGGCCGAGACGCTCGAAGACAGCGTTACCGCGCGGTAAAGCGCGCGCGCCCTTAACTCCCTCATTTTAACAAGACCTGAAGGCGGTATCCACGTTGCGGATGCCGCCTTTCGCCGTTTGGCGCCTGCCAATCTGGGTTAACGCCACGGGCTTTTGGCCCCACAACCCCAGCAACAACGGGCGCCGGCTCCTTAATGCATAAAATTTGAATCACTTGCAGTTGTCTAAAATTCTAATCTAATTTTACGCAAGTATAG
>JACMJT010000531.1 GCA_014380505.1 Hyphomicrobiales bacterium
GCCTTGTCCGAAAGCTCGTCATTGCCGGCCTTCAGCAGGAAGGCATCGAGGCCGCCCCTGTGTTCCACCGTTTTCAGCGCGATGGCACTGATGCGGAAACGATAGGTGAGGCCCATCGCGTCGCTGATCAGGCTGACATTGCACAGGTTCGGCATGAACCGCCGCCTGGTCTTGTTGTTGGCATGGCTGACATTATTGCCTGCCAGCGCGTCTTTACCTGTCAATTCACAACGGCGAGCCATTGTCACGCTCCACATATAAATATCGTGAGGGCCGGAATCCTGATGGCTCCAGCCCGGTCGCGGTGTCTATAGAAGCGCAGACTCGGTAGGTCAAGCCGCGACCCGCGTTTCCGCAACTGGACGATTCCCATTTCGGCGCAAGTTGTTTAACGGGTGTCTGCCAAATTTGGCCCCGCTTAATTCTGCACTCCGGCAATTGGTAGGTCGGGCCAGATCTACTGCTACATTTGGTGCGAACAGATCGGGAATCCCGGCGTTTCTACGATTCGGCCATGGTCCGTTCCGCAAAGGGAACGCTTCCTTAACAAGCCGCGTTCAATTCGCCAGCGAGACGTCACGGACCATTAACCCTTGGGGGCAGAGGTTAACGGCAACCCGGCACAAGGGCGAACAAACCAGCCACCTTGGTAGGGAGTAGCGATCCGGAACACCACTCGAAACCAGCCGTTCGGCTGTGGAACAAAGCCTGAATCGGGACGGGACACCGATTCGGGCGGGATTCGTTCTGCTTTGAATCCATTTGCTAACATGGCGTCCCCGCGGCGGCATTTCCGCTTGACCTGACTGTTTCCCGACCCCAAGTCTGGCCAAAGACAGCCATCTCCCATGCCACCCGTTCGAAACGTCACCGCCGTGTTGGGACCCACCAACACAGGCAAGACTCACCTCGCGGTTGAGCGCATGCTCGCCCATGGCGGCGGCATGATCGGCCTGCCCCTCAGGCTCCTAGCCCGTGAAATTTATGACCGGGTGCGCTTGCGCGCGGGCGACGCCGCGGTGGCGCTGATCACTGGCGAAGAAAAAATTATTCCCGCCAACCCTCGCTACTGGGTGTCCACCGTCGAGGCCATGCCCGCCGATATCGATGTACCGTTTCTGGCAATCGATGAAGTTCAGCTCTGCGCCGATTTCGAGCGTGGCCACATTTTTACCGACCGGGTGTTGCACCGCCGGGGCCGCGAGGAAACCATGCTGCTGGGTGCCGCCACCATGCGGCCCATCCTCGAAAAACTTCTGCCGGGCACATCTTTCGTGTCGCGGCCGCGCTTTTCCAAACTCACCTATGCGGGCCACAGGAAGATCACGCGGCTCCCGGGCCGATCCGCCATCGTCGCCTTCTCGGCAGAGACGGTCTACGCCGTGGCTGAACTGATCCGCAGGCAGCGTGGCGGCGCCGCGGTCGTTCTCGGCGCCCTGTCGCCGCGCACCCGCAACGCGCAAGTGGCCCTCTATCAGTCCGGCGATGTCGACTACATCGTGGCAACCGACGCAATCGGCATGGGTCTCAACATGGATGTCGACCACGTGGCTTTCGCCGCCACTCGAAAATTCGATGGCTTTCAGCACCGCACTCTCAATCCCGGTGAACTGGGCCAAGTGGCGGGCCGCGCCGGCCGCTTTCTCAACGATGGCACCTTCGGCGTCACCGCCGATGCGGACCTGTTCGATGCCGAAACCGTCGAGCGGCTGGAAAACCACCGCTTCGAGCCGGTGCGCGTTCTCCAATGGCGCAACCGCGATCTCAACTTCGCAACATTGGATCGCCTGCGGCTGAGCCTCGGTTCACCACCGAAACGCGATGGCCTCACCCGCGCCCAGTCCGGTCCCGACGTAATGGCACTGGAGGCAATGGCTCGCGATAGTGAAATCGTTGATCTTGCGGCAAGCCCCAAGGATGTTCAGCGACTGTGGGAAGTCTGCCAGATCCCCGACTACCGCAACATCTCGAACTCCGAACATGCGAACCTTGTGGCGTGTGTGTTCCGGTTCCTGCAAACCGGCCGCGGTTTCATCGACGAGGACTGGTTTTCCCGCCAGCTCAAACATTGCGATGTGTCCGAAGGCGATCTCGATACGCTTTCCAACCGCATCGCCCATGTCCGCACCTGGACCTTCATTGCCAACCGTGGCGATTGGCTCGAGGCACCCATCTATTGGCAATCCGCTGCCCGCGCGATAGAGGACAAGCTATCGGACGCCTTGCATGAACGGCTGACACAGCGTTTTATCGACCGCCGCACCAGTGTTCTGATGAAGCGCCTCGCGGGTAAGGAAGAATTGATGTCGACTGTTGAAGACGATGGCGCCCTTCGGGTTGAAGGCGAGTATGTGGGGCGGATCAAGGGATTTCACTTCATACCCGATGGCGTTGCCGAAGGAACCGAAGCCCGCACCCTGAAGGCCGCGGCCCTCCAGGCCGTCGCCGCCGAGATCGCGGCCCGCGCCAAAGCCGTGGCCGTCTCCGCCGATCCCGATCTCAAGCTCACTCGCGATGGCCAGATCCTGTGGAACCATGCCGCCATCGGCAGGATCGAGGCCGGAAGCTCGCTTCTCAAGCCCCGCGCCGTCGTCAGCGCCGGCGATCAGCTCTCGGGCACAGACCGTGACGAGGTCCAGGCGCGTTTGCAAAAATTCCTCGACCGCCATGTCGCCGCAACGCTGGAACCTCTGATCAAGCTCGAAGAGGGCGAGGGCCTCGATGGCATTGCCCGCGGCATCGCCTTCCGTCTGGTGGAAAACCTTGGCGTGCTGCCGCGCGAACAAGTAGCCACGGAAGTTAAGTCCCTGAGCCAGGACGACCGCGCCAAACTCCGCGGTTTCGGCATCCGTTTTGGGGCTTTCCATCTGTTCGTGCCGGCCCTGCTCAAACCCGCAGCCACTGAACTGCGTCTGCTGCTTTGGGCACTCCAGCTCCAAAAAGACGGCAAACTCGAACTCGGAGCATTGCCCCAACCACCGGGCCAAGGCCTTACCTCCGCAATCTTCGACCGCGCCACGCCGCGCGGCTTCTACGGCATTTGCGGATATCGGATTTGCGGCAACCGCGTGGTTCGCATCGACATGCTGGAACGGCTAGCCGATCTGGTGCGCGAGCGAGTGTTCTGGCGTCCGCGCTTTCCCGAAGAACCCCGCCCGGCGGGCTCCGCCGAGGGTGGGGGCTTCACCATCGTCGCCGACATGATGTCGCTGGTGGGCTGTTCCGGCGAGGAGTTCCAGGGAATCCTTCGCAGCCTGGATTTCCGCATGCAGAAGAAGAAAATAAAACGGCCTGTGGTAACCCAGGTCGTCGCCGATACGGTGCCGGAGGCTGCGGAAATGCTTGCCGAGCCGGTTCCGGAACCGGCGCCCGAGTTGATTGCTATCGACCCGGTACCGGCAACTGAACCGTTGGCGGATATCGTGGTGGCGGCCGAACAACCTGCCCCTGCCAACGCACCAATGGAAGAAATCGAAATCGAGGTCTGGTGGCCAAAAGACACTGGACCTTTCCGCCACCGGGCCGAGAAGCAGGCACGGCGCCCCACCCCTGCCAAGTCCCTCGCGGAGCAGAAACCCGCCCCAAGCACCGATACGCAACCGGAAGGCGAGCGCCCGCGCCGTGAGGGCCGGCGGCAGCGCGAGGGCAACAAACCCCCACGCCAGCATCAGGCCCCCATCCGAGAGGAACGTGTGGCCCGGCCGGAAAAGCCCGTGGACCCGGATTCACCCTTTGCAGTGCTCATGGCCCTAAAGGCGAAGATGGCAGGTAACAAAAACTGACGTGGACGACAATGCCCGCCAGCGCATCGACAAATGGCTCTGGTTCGCCCGGATCGCCAAATCGAGGCCTCTCGCCTCGGGGTTGGTCGAAGCGGGGCATGTCCGTATCAATCGCAACAAGGTGACGAAACCCGCACACTCCGTGGGCCCGGGCGATGTCCTTACCATCGCCATCCATGGCCACGTCCGCGTCCTCAAAGTGCTCGCTTGCGGTGCGCGCCGGGAGTCGGCACCGGTTGCTCAAGCCCTCTATGAGGCGGCCGCCATGACAAATTCGGATGGGCCAGCACCGTAAAAAGAGGGTGCAACCGGCACCGGAACTTGCTAGATATTCGTTCGGTATAAAGAACGGCCTGACCTTCATGACCTACATCGTCAACGACAACTGCATCAAGTGCAAATACATGGATTGCGTGGAAGTCTGCCCCGTGGACTGTTTCTACGAGGGCGAGAACATGCTGGTGATCCATCCGGACGAATGCATCGATTGCGGCGTTTGCGAGCCCGAATGCCCCGTCGATGCCATTAAGCCCGACACCGAACCGGGTCTTGAATCCTGGCTCAAGATCAATACGGAATACGCCACCAAGTGGCCCAATATTACGATCAAACGCGAGGCCCCCGCCGACGCCAAGGAATTTGAAGGTGTCGCGGGCAAGTTCGAGAAGTATTTCTCAGCCGAACCGGGCGAAGGCGACTGATCCCCATTTTTGCCGGGTCAGTCATGTTTTCACCGCAAGCAGCGTTCCAACATTGCAATAGCGTTAACCTTTTCCGCTGCAATTCTCCGCATGCGACGTAATATTACGCCGTACACGGAGATGTGGTGCTTTAAAATTCACTAAACTTGTGTTATATTGATTTCAATGAGCATGACGACCTAGCCGATGGGTGACCGGGCCACACAGCTCGGATTTTTTTCGCCCGGACGGTGCATAAATGGCGAAACCAAGTGGAATCCGCCGTTTTGCCGCAATAATCGGGTAGATCCTTGAATATGTGAAAGGCGTAGGACAAAAATGACAAAAACCAAGAAGAAGAATACCGCCAGGAAAAAGGCCGTGGCCAGGAAGCCTGCCGCCAAAGCCAAGACCAAGTCGGCGCCAAAGAAAGTCTCGAAACCGCTGGTGAAGGCCAAGGCGAAAGCCAAGCTGGCGCCTGTCAAGAAGGCTGTCGCCCCGGTCAAGGCGAAAACCAAGCCCGCGCCTGTCAAGACTGCCGTCAAGCCGATGGTAAAGCCCCCCATGGCAAAACCCGCCGCCGCGGCTGTCAAGCCTGTGATAGCCCAGCCGCAGCGGCCGATGCCCGTCCAGGCTCCCATGGGAAGGCCCCTGATGACGGGTCCAGTGGTTGCCACGCCCGCTTCCAAGAAGCTTACTTTCAAGATCGGCGACCTCGTCGTTTATCCCGCCCACGGCGTGGGCCGGGTGACTATGATCGAGGAGCAGGAGATCGCCGGAGCGACACTCGAGCTCTATATCGTCGATTTCGAAAAAGAAAAGCTGCGCCTCAAGGTTCCCACGGGCCGGGCCGAACAAAAGGGCATGCGCCGGCTTTCGGACAAGGTTCAGATCGAGCAGGCTCTCAGGGTTCTGAAAGGCCGCGCCCGCATCAAGCGCACCATGTGGTCGAGACGCGCCCAGGAGTATGATGCGAAAATCAACTCCGGCGATCTGATTTCCGTGGCCGAAGTGGTGCGCGATCTTTACCGCTCCGAACGCCAGCCCGAACAGTCCTATTCCGAACGCCAGCTGTTTGAGCAGGCGCTGGAACGCATGGCCCGCGAGATCGCGGCCGTGAGAAAGATGGACGACGATCAGGCGATCAAGGAACTCACGGACTACCTCGTCAAGAACGCCAAGCGGGTGCCCGTGCCGGGCGAGAAATCCGAAGAGGATGCTCCGGCCGAGAAAGCTGCATAGGATTTCGCAAACTGATGTGATTTGGCCCGGTCATGAACCGGGCCTTTTCTTTTGCACTCCACCCCTCCTATAAGCGTGGGCCAGCGCGGTCCCGTAGCTCAGCTGGATAGAGCATCGGTTTCCTAAACCGGGGGTCGCAGGTTCGAATCCTGCCGGGGCCGCCAATTGGTTCAACAGAAAACCTCAATTCATGACTGATCTGATAGTGATCCCCGCCTTCGGTTGCGATGAACGGCTCTATGGAAAAATCGCGCCGGCGCTTCGCAAGATTGTCAACTTTCGAACGATGATCGCGGACCGCGATACGTTCGAAGGCTGCGTCAGCCAGATTCTTGACCGGGCGCCCGAAAGATTTGTGATCCTCGGCACATCCTTCGGCGGCCGAGCCGCCATGGAGGTGGCGCTCGCCGCACCCGGCCGGGTCATAGGCCTCATCGTCATCGGATCGACGGCAGGGCCACCGCCCGACCCCGCCGCAGGGCTGCGCCGTTCGGCACGCCTCAGGAGCGGAGAAGTGGAGGGCGTCGTTGCCGAGATGGCCGCCATGATTTCACATCTGCCGGGCTCCAACGGCGCGGCGGCGCGGGACGCCTTCATCGCCATGGCGCGAACCCAAGGTGCCGAGCTCATGGCGCGGCAATCGGACGCCATGGCCAAACGCTCCGACCTCAGGCCACGGCTTTCATCGATCACCTGCCCAGCACTCATGCTCTGGGGCGTTCATGAC
>JACMJT010000009.1 GCA_014380505.1 Hyphomicrobiales bacterium
CTCGTTTGGATCATTGCGACAGGCTTCAAGAGTTCTGCCGATTCGATCTCGTATCCTCCCAAGGTCCTGTTCCAGCCCACGCTCGAGGGTTACGTGAACCTCTTTACCACGCGCACACGCGCCAACGCCGAGGATCTGGCCGCGATGCCGCCGCCTGAGACCTGGTATGAGCAGATCGTGCGTGACAATGGCATGGTCATCGCCGGGCCATCGCGCTATGGCGAGCGCTTCCTGAACTCGGTGATCATTGGCTTCGGCTCGACCTTCCTGTCGGTCTTTCTCGGAACGCTG
This sequence comes from Hyphomicrobiales bacterium, assembly GCA_014380505.1. The sequence continues at coordinate 292 of JACMJT010000009.1, forward strand.
GCGGCTTATGCCTTCAGCCGCTTCAAGATTCCGCTCAAGGACGATCTTCTGTTCTTTATCCTGTCAACGCGCATGATGCCGCCGATCGCGGTCGCGATCCCGATATTCCTGATGTTCCGGACGCTGGGACTCAGCGACACGCATCTTGGCATGATTTTGCTTTATACAGCGGTGAACATCTCGCTTGCCGTCTGGCTGCTCAAGGGCTTCATCGACGAAATCCCCCGGGAATACGAAGAGGCCGCACTGATCGACGGCTATACGAGGTTCCAGGCGTTCTACAAAGTTGTCCTGCCGCAGGCAGCCACGGGCATTGCCTCAACCGCGATCTTCTGCCTGATCTTCGCCTGGAATGAATACGCCTTCGCCGTGCTGCTAACCTCAGGCACAGCCCAGACCGCGCCACCCTTCATCCCCACTATCATCGGTGTGGGCGGAAAGGATTGGCCAGCGGTCGCTGCCGGCGCCACCTTGTTCCTGTTGCCGGTCATGGTCTTCACGATTCTCCTGCGCAAACACCTGCTGCGGGGCATCACATTCGGAGCGGTGCGGAAATGAGCGAATTCGTGAACGGCCTGCTGCGCCTTCGCCGTGGCCCCTGGGAAATGATCGCCTCGATCCTGATCGGTATCGGTGTCGTGATGTTGATGCAGCACGTTGCGCTTTGGCTTTACACTTATTCCTTCATTGTTACGCTGGTGGGCACTGTCATGTTCATCGTCGTCAGCCATTTTCCGGAGTGAGCAATGGCTGAGATCATCATTCGTAATCTTCGCAAGGAATTCGGCAGTTTCACTGCCGTCCAGTCGTCCTCCTTCAAGATCGAGGACGGAGAATTCTTCATGCTTCTCGGCCCATCCGGCTGCGGCAAGACGACGACGCTGCGGATGATCGCCGGGCTGGAGCTGCCCAGTTCTGGCGAAATCAAAATCGACGGCGAGGAAGTAGCGCAGAAACCCGCCAGTCAGCGCGATATTGCCTTTGTTTTTCAAATGTTCGCGCTCTATCCGCACATGAACGTCCGCAAGAACCTGAGCTATCCCTTGGTCAGCCAGGGCATGCCCCGTGCGCAGGTGCGCACCAAGGTGGCCGAGGTTGCAAAGATCCTCGGGATCGAAGCTATCCTCGACAAACCCATCGGCGGCCTCTCCGGCGGGGACCGCCAGCGCGTCGCCCTTGGCCGCGCCATTGTTCGCAACCCCAAGGCCTTCATGATGGACGAGCCGCTCGGCGCGCTGGATGCCGAGTTCCGCGAGCACATGGCAGTGGAACTGCGGGCACTCCATGACCGCATGGGTGCGACCACCGTTTATGTCACCCATGACCAACTGGAAGCCATGCAGATGGGTGACAAGATTGTCGTCATGAATCATGGCGTTATCGAGCAGTTCGGCAAACCTCAGGACATCTACGACAAACCCGCCACCATGTTCGTTGCCGACTTCATCGGCTCGCCCTCGATGAACTTCCTTCGCTTCCATGGCAATGTAGAAAGGGGCACTACGTCAGTTAAGCTGCATCACCAGACACTGGCCGTCCCGGAAATGCGCGAACCTTTTGATGGGGATATGGTCTTTGGCGTCCGGCCCGAACACATCCGGTTGACTGACGCAGGTGGCTATCGCGGCGAGGTCAAGGCGACGGAATATCTTGGCACAACCCAGATCGTCACGCTGAACACGGCGCATGGCGTGGTCAAGGCGCGGGCGGCATCGGATCAGGTGGCACGGGTGGGCGAAACAGTCGGGCTGGAATTCGACGGCAAGACGGTGACGTTGTTCGACA
>JACMJT010000068.1 GCA_014380505.1 Hyphomicrobiales bacterium
CTCGAAATCCAGCAGAACTCCGACACGACCTACCGGGTCTACGATTGGGGCCGGGTGGGGCTCGACGGCAAACCCCGCGCGATGCATGTCGAACAGTCGATGGCTTCACTAACGGCCAACACGGCCGGCTCGCCCGTGCTCGTGCGTTCGGGCGAGAAAACGTCGGTGCTGGCGGAGTGCCGCGAATTCCGCATCACGCGTCACAGGATGGCGGGCGGGGAGGACATCGCGTTCGGGGCCGGCGAACAGGCCCGGATAGTGTCCGTGGTATCAGGGAGTTTGGCCGTGGACGGGACTTCCCTGGGAGCGGGGGACAATGCGCTACTGCCTTATGGCGGGGCCTTTGCCTTAGCGGCGGGACAAGAAGCGGTCGTCCTGGTGACAGATAATTTCAGCTCGCTTGATTAGTGCAATCTATCAGGTAACGTCGCCACTCCCACATGAGCGAAGCCAGCCAGACTGAGACCACCAACACCACTCCCGCCCTGGCGGCGACCGAGCCGTCGCCTGCGCCGGTCGCGGCCATTCCCGGCCCGGACGACCTGATCGCGGCGGCCAAGAAGGAGGCGGCAGCCAACTACGACCGCTACATGCGCGCCGTGGCCGACTTGGAAAATTTCCGCAAACGGACGATCCGCGAGAAGGACGAGCTGCGGCAGTTTGCCGCCGCCAACGTGGTGGAGGACATCATTCCGATTCTCGACAATCTCAGCCTCGGGTTGGCCGCCGCCAGGCAGCAGACCGACGTTAAGGCGATCGTGGAGGGCGTGGGTCATGTGCTGGAGCAGTTCAAAAGCACGCTCGCGAAGCACGGACTGAAAGAACTCAATCCGCATGGGCAGGCGTTTGACCCCAACCAGCACGACTGTATCTCGCATCAGCCAAGCCCGGATGTGCCGGAGGAGAAGGTCAGCCAGGTCGTGCGCTTGGGCTATGCCTTGAACGGCCGTCTGCTGCGTCCGGCTTCGGTCGTCGTTTCCAGTGGTCCAGCCAAGGCGGCGGAGGCGAAGAGCTGAGCCATGGCCGCGGGACAAAAACAGGATTACTACGAACTGCTCGGCGTGGCGAAGGGAGCCAGCGAGGAGGAAATGAAGAAGGCCTACCGCAAAAAGGCCGTGCAGTACCACCCGGACAAGAATCCCGGCAACAAGGAGGCGGAGGAGATGTTCAAGAAGGTCTCCGAGGCCTACGAGGTGCTGAAGGACCCGGAGAAGCGCGCGGCCTACGACCGTTACGGCCATGCGGCCTTCCAGCAGGCTGGCGGCGGCCCGCGCGGGGCCGCGGGCGGAGGCGGTTTTCACGATCCCTTTGACATTTTCCGCGAGGTGTTCGGCCAGCGCGGGGGCGGTGGAGGAGGCGGCGGCGGGATCTTTGATGAATTCTTTGGTGGCGGTAGCGGCAATGGCGAGGGCGGCGCGGGCCGCGGCTCCGATTTGCGCTACGACCTGGAGATCACCCTCGAAGAAGCCGCGCGCGGCGTGGAGCGGGAGATCTCTTTCCGCCGGCTCGGTGAGTGCAAACATTGCAGCGGCTCTGGCGCCGAGCCGGGTTCCAAGAAGTCGGCCTGTCCCACCTGCCGCGGCGCGGGCCAAGTCACGACCTCGAGGGGTTTCTTTCATGTGCGGCAGGTCTGCCCGACCTGCCATGGCTCGGGTTCACGTTTTGAAAAAGTATGCGCGAAGTGCACGGGCGAGGGCCGGGTGCAGGAGACGGCCAAGATCAACGTCAAGATCCCCCCGGGCGTGGACACGGGCTCCAAGCTGCGATCATCCGGCAATGGCGAGGCGGGAGTCATGGGCGGCTCGGCCGGCGACCTCTACATCGTGATCGTGGTGAAGGAGCATGAGGTGTTCGAGCGGCAGGGGGACGATCTGTTCACTGAGATTCCCATCAAATTCACGCTGGCGACACTCGGCGGCACGATTTCCGTGCCGACGATGGAGGGCAAGGCGACCCTGAAGATTCCCGCTGGCACGCAATCGGGCACGACCTTTCGCCTGCGGGGACGCGGGATGCCGCAACTGCGCGGCGGGGTGCAGGGCGACCAACTTATCCGCGTTCATGTTGAGGTGCCGACCTCGCTGAACTCGGACCAGAAGAAGAAGCTGGAAGACTTTGCGCAGGCCTGTGGCGACGCCGACGAGCCGGTTTCACGCAGCTTTTTCGAGAAAGCGAAGAAGTTCTTCTAGGCTGCGGTGCGGGCCGGGGCCGGTCGGGCGGGACCGCGCCGGCCAAAGAGGGCGATGAGGCGCTTGAACCCGAAGTGGTAGAGCGCCAGCAACACCAGCATGCCGGTCAGCGCATAGATTAGGCCCTCGGCCGTGGTGGGCATGGCGGGCTGGTAGACCGCGCCGGTGGCCCGGGCGATCCCGAGGTCGAGATGGCGCGCGAATACGAAGGGGCGCTCCCATAGCGACGCCTTAAGCAAGGCATCCTGGGCGGCTTGCAGCGTGCCGGCCCGGTTGAGCACGTCGGTCATAACACCGCTGAGCTTGGCCACGGCGGGATCGGCATTGGCCCCGGTTTGGGTGATGAAGCGATCCAGGGTGAGCCCGGCCTGCGTGGCCGTCTGCTCAAAGGTGGCGAGGTGGCGGCGAGCCTCATCGAGGTGGCCGCCGAGGCGCTGCAAATATTGCTGCATGAACTCAGGGCCTTGAGAAAACAGAACCGCACCAGCCACGCACAGGATGCGGTCGATGAGGGTGTCGAAAAGGCCCAGGAATCCCCGGCTGGATTTCATGCGGGAGAGCCTGCGGTCGTTTGGTGGCAACGCAAGCCGGGCGGTCGGGGCTAAAAACGGCGTCGAGCGAAATAATGCGTGCCTCCGCGAGAGGGCATGGGCTAATTGGGGCGATGCGAGTCGTGATTCTAGGTTCTGGTCGGGGCAGCAACGCCGAGGCGATCCTCCTGGCCCAGCAAGCGGGCCGGCTGGGGTCGGCGCGTGTGGTGCAAATCCTGGCGGACAAGCCCGAGGCCGGGATCCTGGCGCTGGGGCCGCGGTTTGGCGTGCCGGCAAAGTTTGTCGATCCGGCGCCGTTCAAGACCAAGCTGGAGGGTGAGGGAGAGACGAGGTTCGTTGCAGCAGTCACGGATTGCGCGGCGGATCTCGTCGTGCTGGCGGGTTTCATGCGGGTGCTGAAGCCCGGTTTCCTGCACGCCTTTGCCGGGAAGATCATCAACCTGCATCCAAGTTTACTGCCGAGTTTCCCAGGGCTCGATGGCATTGGGCAGGCATTCCGCGCCGGTGTGAAGGAAACGGGCTGCACGGTGCATTACGTGACGTTGGAGGTGGACGCGGGGCGAATCATCGAACAAACGAAGGTGCCGGTCGGGGTGGACGACACGCTGGAGACCCTAACGGCCAAAGTGCATGCGGCCGAACACCAGCTGCTGCCCGCAGTGATCGCTCGGCTGAGTACCGGGGCCCAGTAACCATGGCCGTATTCGAACTCAAGGTGGAGATACCGCTCGGGGCAGTACCGGCGGTGGAGGAACTGCTCGCAGCGCACGAAGAGCAGCATCTGATGATCTTGGAGGACAAGCCTTCTGGGCGCGCCTGGCTGACGGGCTACTATGAATCGAGCGCCGAGGCGGTGACAGGGTGGAAGCGTTTTGTCGCGGAGGTGGATCCCGAGTGGCTGGCGACCGCTCCGGGACTAATCGAGCTGGCGGACAAGGACTGGAAGGAGAGCTACAAGGAGCATTTCAAAGCCTGGCAATTCGGTCGCCTCCACTGGGTGCCGGTGTGGGAACGGGCTATATTCAAGCTGCCGGCCGGGGAACAGGTGTTGTGGCTGGACCCCGGCATGGCGTTCGGCACCGGCAATCATGAGACGACGAGGCTGGTAGTCGAGCGGCTGGTAAAAATAGCGGAGCAGCGAGGCGTGCAAGGACGGGTGATCGATGCGGGATGCGGGTCAGGTATACTGGCGTTATCAGCGGTGACGCTGGGTTTCGCACGGGTGGTGGCGTTCGACAATGACCCGCTCGCAGTTGCGGTGAGCCGGGAAAACGCCGAACTGAACGGACTGGAGGGCCGCGTGGATTTTTCCGTGGGGGATCTCGTCACGGGTCTGACCGGACGAGAGGCGGAGCTGGTGTTGGCCAACATCCAGGCAGACGTCCTGATCAAGTTCGCCCCGCAGTTGCTGGCCGCGGTTGCACCGGGAGGCGTGCTGGTGTTGAGCGGGATTCTCGCGAGTGAACTGGCGCAGGTGAGCCGGGCATTTGCGGAGCTGGCTCCGGTTTGGGCCAGCGATTCCCGGGTGCTGGGCGAGTGGAGTGATCTGGTACTGGCCCCGCCCTAAAATCCCCAAGGCTGTGCGCGGAGGACCGCCTTCGCCGTCCTATGTGAATAGATCGGTCGGCGTGCGGGACATGAAGTCCTCCATATAGGCCGTGGTCGCCTTGCCGTCGATGAACACCGGATCGCTCATGATGGCCTTGTGCAGCGGGATGGTGGTCTTGATGCCGCGGATCAGGTATTCGCTCAAGGCGCGATAAGAACGCTGCAGGGCTATCTTCCTGGTCGGACCAAAGCAAATCAGCTTGCCGATCATGCTATCATAATAGGGTGGGATGGTGTAGCCGCTATAGACGTGCGAATCGACGCGAACCCCGAGTCCGCCGGGAGCGTAGTAGAGCGAGAGCGTGCCGGGGGACGGCACAAAGTTACGGGCCGGATCCTCGGCGTTGATGCGGCACTCGATTGCGTGTTTTTCAAATTTGATGTCACCCTGGTCGAAATCGAGCTTTGCACCGTTGGCGATGTTGATCTGCTGCTTGATGAGATCGATGCCGGTTACTTCCTCCGTGACCGGATGTTCCACCTGGATGCGCGTGTTCATCTCGATGAAGTAATAATTCCCCTTCGCATCCACGAGGAACTCGATGGTGCCGGCGTTCTGGTACTCGGCAGCCTCGGCGGCCTTGATCGACGCCTTGCCCATCTTCTTGCGGAGGTCGGGGTGGGCGATGAGAAAAGGCGAGGGCGACTCTTCGATCAGTTTCTGGTGGCGGCGCTGAACCGAGCAGTCGCGCTCGCCGAGGTGCAGGACCTTGCCGTGACTGTCGGCTAGGATCTGAAATTCGATGTGCCGGGGCTTTTCGATGTATTTCTCGATATAGACTGATCCATTGCCGAAGGCCTTCTCCGCCTCATTCCGGGCGACATGAAATTCCTTGGCGAAAGAAACGTCATTGTGGGCGATACGCATGCCCCGGCCGCCGCCACCGGCCACGGCTTTGATGATGACCGGGTAACCAATCTTGCGGGCCACCTTGACTGCCTCGGTTTCATTTTCAATCGGGCCATCGGAGCCGGGTACCGTGATGACTCCGGCCTTTCGAACTGTGTCCTTGGCGATAGCTTTGTCGCCCATGATCCGGATGCTCTTGGATTTTGGGCCAATGAACTTGATGTTACAGGATTCGCATTGCTCGGCAAATTTGGCGTTTTCGGAGAGAAAGCCGTAGCCAGGGTGGATTGCGTCAACGTCGGCAATCTCAGCCGCGCTAATGATACGATCAGCCCTCAGATAGCTGTCAGAGCTTTTTGGCCCACCGATACAAATCGCCTCGTCAGCCAACTGGACATGCAACGATTGAACATCCGCCTCCGAGTATACAGCCAAGGTCTTGATGCCCATCTCACGGCAAGCACGGATAATACGAAGGGCGATTTCACCGCGGTTGGCGATGAGTATCTTTTGTATCATGTGGTATAAATATATAAGCCGGACAGAGATACTGTCCGGCTTAAGATGGACAAAGCTTAATTGAGCTTCACCTTGAATAGGCGCTGCCCATATTCCACGGGCTGGCCATTTTCTACCAAGATATCAACCACGGTTCCCTTGGTTTCCGCTTGGATTTCGTTCATGATCTTCATGGCCTCGATGATACAAACGGCGGACTTTTCTTCGACTCTTGTGCCATTTTCGACAAAAGGTGGGTTTTCGGGAGAGGGCGAACGATAGAATGTGCCGACCATGGGTGACTTTACATATGCAAAACCAGCCTCTTCCCCATTTGGATTCACATTTTGCGGAGGAGCAATCGGCTTGGCACCTTGGGCGGAGAAATCAGGGGTCAATACCGGGAATGGATGGGCTGATTGCGGTGCAGAGCTGATGATTGGCTGACCACCAGAGCCCCGCTTGATTTTAATTTTGAAGCCTTCCTCTTCGAATTCGAATTCCGAGAGTTCCGAGCGCTTCATCAGATCAATGATCTGTTTGATTTGTTTTAGGTCCAAGTATTCGCCTGGTTTGAGTTAGGTCGGCACATGTTAGTGTCGGCAATGAGAATAGCGTTCAAAGGTAGTTTGAAGAGGCAATGCAATCATTGAATCAATGGGAAATTGAATTTCGGCAAAAATAGGGGAAATTCGTGCAAAAGTAGCTGGAATATTGTAAAAACGTATATTAATTAGGACAAAATTGCCCTGTGCGTTGGAGCGATATTGGGTGAGGTTTTCCGCATTGTGTCGCGTAGATAGGCTGGTTCCGCTGTTGACGTTTATGACAGTGGGAAGCTAGTCACTGTTACCAACGGCTATAGATAAATTGTCTAAAACCCACAGGCGGGACGCCCGTGCCACGCCGGACAATAAGTCCTGAAATCAACAGCCATTGGTATGATTGAGGATCCAATTGGGTCAGGCATGTGGTGCCTCCCAAGTGTTGTAGAAAAGTATTTAACATGTAGAACTACATTTGAAAACGGGTGGGGGACCAAAAATGTCAGGTGTTTGAACTGTATTTGGAGCCTCATTTTCCGATTCGATCTAAAATCATGGGGAGGCGATGCCCGACGTCCGCCCAATCACTAAAAGGACATAGGATGTATCTAATACATTGATACAATTGGGTTGAAGCGAAAATAATGCTATTGGTGATTCCTGGAGGCAGGCACTGAGAGAGAAAAAGAAAGAATAAAAATACGCAAATAACTGAAAACCAGTTATATATAATATCATAAACACAGGCTGCCAAAAAGTACTTGAATAGAAAAATGCAATTCCCATGTTCCGCGCTCCCTCCATTCGATACCTCGTGTCAATCACGGGCGAGGCGAGCAGAGGGGTCGAGAAATCAGCGTTCCTTCACAAAACTTTTTTCGGAAATAATCGGGAAAAGTATTGACGGAGCAAAACGCGAATGTTCTCTTAGAAATCTTTCCCCTCACAAGGGGCGGTTCTTTGAAATTTACTTTGTACGATTGATTGGGACCCCCAATCAACATATTCCAAGTTAATACGGTGCGAGCCTTCGGGCTCGCACCAATAAGTAGTTCATGAATCACTAGGATTCGTGACTCTCTTTTATCGGAGAGTTTGATCCTGGCTCAGAATGAACGCTGGCGGCGTGGTTAAGACATGCAAGTCGAACGGTTTTTCAAGTGTAGCAATACTCTTGAAAAGCAG
>JACMJT010000532.1 GCA_014380505.1 Hyphomicrobiales bacterium
AGGCTGGTCTTGTCGTATGCGATATCGAGTTCGTCGCACATCATCTGGCGGAACGCGGTACCCGTGCCCTGGCCGCCATCGGTTTTGCCGACGAAAAACGTCGCGGTGTTATCGGGATGAATGACGATCCAGGTGTCGAGTTGGCGAAAGTCGGGATCGGTGTAGGGGCCTGCCGGCTTCTCCGCTCCCGCCGCCGCCAGCGCCTCGGTGCCGAAAAACGTGCCTAAACTTACGACCAGCGCGCCCGAGGCCTTGAGAAAATTGCGACGCGAGGTGGACAAGTCATTTCTTTGGAATGCGTCCTCGAGTGCTATTGGAAACTGCAGGGCGGTGCTCATTTGACTGTCTCCTGGACAGTCGGGCCGCGCGCCACGCGCTTGATCGCCGCTTGGATTCGGTAATACGTCATGCACCGGCATAGCGCGCCCTCCATCGCCACGCGAATCTCGGCATCTGTGGGGTTTGGATTCCGGTTGAGGAGCGCCCTGGCGCTCATGATTTGGCCATTCTGGCAGTAGCCGCATTGCGGTACCTGTTCGTCGATCCAGGCCTGCTGCAAGGGATCCAGCGTGCCGTTCTTCGAGAGGCCTTCGAGAGTCGTGATCTGACCGCGCACCTGCGACACGGGCATGGTGCAGGAGCGTACCGCCGCGCCATCGATGATAACGGTACACACGCCGCACTGGCCGAGCCCGCAACCGAAGCGCGGTCCGCGCAGTTCAAGGTCGTTTCGCAGAACGTAGAGAAGCGGCGTAGAGGGGTCGGTCTCCACCGCGTGGTTCGCACCATTGACGTGCAATTTAACGATGCTCATTACCCACTCTCCGAGTACACGCGGTTACGCGATTGAGTGATCGTAAGACAGGGCCATAGTAAGACAGAGCCCGGCCCGTCGCAACGGAACCCGGTCCATGGCCTAGAACGTCTCACGGACCGCAATCAACAAGGCCAGGCGCTGGGCGGCGCACCTTTCGGACGGCTTTTGCCTGGCCCCCGCCGTGTTAAGGTGGATGCAAACCACAGAGACACGCATGCGCCATTTCACTATCCCGTTTCTGCTTGCGGCGACCATGGTCCTGGGCACCGCCGGCGCGGAGCCCGCCAACCACCCAATGGCAGAAGCCATGCTCCCTGACTTCAACTCCTTTGTCATGATGCGGGTGGAGGGCTCTACGGCCATCAGCGTCGATCAGGCGGCCGGCGCGCTCAAGGATTTTGACGTCATTTTCGTTGGCGAGTTGCACGACCATATCGCCAATCATCTCGCCGAGATGGCTCTTCTGCGGGCAATTCAGAAACGAGTTCCTCATCTTGCCTTGTCAATGGAACAGTTCGAGCGCGACCGGCAGGCAACCCTGGATGACTATCTCGCCGGAAAAATCGGTGAAGAAACGCTGACTGACGGATTGGGATGGAGGAACTACGCGCAAGCCTATCGGCCCCTGATCGAGTATGCCAAGGAGCATCAGCTGCCCGTGATCGCGGCAAACGCGCCGCAAAAGATCGTCCGCTGTGTCGCTCGCGAGGGGGTCAAATTCCTCTCAACACTGCCAGCCGATAAGCGCAAGCTGGTCGCGGCGATGCTTCACACGGAAGATGGAGTGTACAAGAAGAAGTTTTTGAAGTTCATGGAAGAAGATGCGGCGCACGGGGGATCGAAGGGCGATAAAGAAAAGGCAGCCGATCGGATTGAAAAAAGCTTTGCAGCACAGGTCGCACGGGACGACACGATGGCCGAGTCAATCGCGAATTTTCTGCAGACCCATCCGGGTTACAAGATCATGCATGTGACGGGTTCCTTTCACGCCGAAGAAGGTTTGGGAACGGTCGAACGGCTGAAGATGCGCTTGCCGAATCTGAAGGTCGGGCTGATCCTGCCGGTCGGTGTGAAACCTGGCGAGGCCGCGCAGGTGAAACTCAGCGATGCAAAGGGGGCGGATTTTGCCATTCTTCTGCGCCCCGAGCCCGAGCCATACATCACCGGCAGCGAGAGAAAAGCCGCCGAGGATCGGCAGGCGGCAAGGTTTCGGTCTACCGCAAGCAACACATGTAGGTCATAGGCGCCGATTTGGCGGTCAGGATAGCTTCTGCTCGGCGGCCACCGGGCCGCGCTTCAGTTCGGCCTGCAATTGCGCCATATCCAGCACTTTTTCCCAGCGCGCCACCGCCAGGGTGGCGACGCCATTGCCGATGATATTGGTGATGGCGCGGCATTCGCTCATAAAGCGGTCGATGCCGACAATGGTGGCCAGCGCAACCATGGGAATAGTGGGCACCACGCTGAGGGTGGCGGCGAGCGTGACAAAGCCCGCACCCGTCACGCCGCTGGCGCCCTTGGACGTCAGCATGGCGACCAACAGGATGGTCACCATCTGCATGAATGTGAGGTCGGTATTGGTGGCCTGGGCCAGGAATAGGATGGCCAGGGTCAAGTAGATATTGGTGCCATCCAGGTTGAAGCTGTAGCCGGTGGGGATCACCAGGCCGACCACGGCGGGTGGCGCGCCCAGCCGTTCCAACTTCTCGATCATTTTGGGCAGCGCCGGTTCCGAGGAGGACGATCCCAGGGTGATCAGCAACTCTTCGCGGATGTAGGACAGGAAACGCCAGAGCGAAAAGCCGACGAAGCGCGCGATCAATCCCAGCACGATTATCACGAACAACAGGCAGGTAATGTAGAAACAGGCGATCAGCGCTCCCAGCGGCAGCAGGGAGGCCAGTCCGTAGCGGCCGATGGTGAAGGCCATGGCGCCGAAGGCGCCGATTGGCGCCAGCCACACCACCATGTGAATAATGCCGAAGAAAACCTTCACGATCTTTTCCAGGCCACCCGCCACCACCCGGCCAGCCTCGCCCAACCGGGTGCAGGCGAAGCCGAACAGGATGGAGACCAGCAGCACCTGCAGCAGGTCGCCGCCGGTCAAGGCGCTGAAAAAGGTATCGGGAATGATGTTGAGCAGATGGTCCGTCACGCTCTCGGCATGGGCGCGAGTGACATAGGACGCCGTGACCGAGGGATCCAGGCTGGCGGGATCGATATTGAAGCCGGCGCCGGGACGCACGATCAGGCCCACACCAAGACCGATTACCAGCGCGAGAGTGGACACCACTTCGAAATAGATGATGGCCTTGCCGCCGATGCGGCCGAATTTCTTCATGTCGCCCATCTGAGCAATGCCCAGCGCCACGGTGCAGAAGATCACCGGCGCGATCACCATCTTGATCAGATTGATAAAGGCGACGCCGAGCGGCTGTAGGCTGGCGCCAAAGGCGGGATAGAAATAGCCAACGGCAATGCCGGCGA
>JACMJT010000533.1 GCA_014380505.1 Hyphomicrobiales bacterium
CGAATAAACCCCCATCTCGCGCACCCGCCGGGCAATGAGCTGTGTAACCTGGGAACCGAAGTCGATAATGAGGATTTGGTCATGAGTCCGCTGTGTCATGCGGAGCCTTTAAGGGAGGCAGGCGGAGTCTGCAAGATGGCGCGTTAGACCAGCAGCGCCGTCGCATACATGACGACAAGCCCCGCCGTGACGCCTGCGGCGACAGGGGGCGAAAGCCATTGTCCCGGCCCCGAACGCCGCGCAATGAGCGCGCCCACTTCGATGATGACCTGCAGGATGGCACCCGCCCCCACGCCAAAACACACGGCAATCCACAAGGGGCTGACGGCCTGCGTGCCAACGATTGTGCCCACAATGGCGGGAAAGCCTGCCAGCGCCGCAAGTCCGGCGAACTGCATGAATTTTGGTTTCTCATCAGCTATCGGCACGGCAATGCCGATGCCCTCAGTCACATTGTGAATGGTAAAGCCAATGACCAGGAATGTCGCCAGCGCCGCGGACCCCGTGGCAAGGGCGGCTCCTACAGCCAGCCCCTCGCCCAGATTATGCAAGCCAATTCCCAGGGCAATGAAGGTCGCAAGCCGCAAGCCTTCGGGCGCTACGCCCTTGGCACGCCCCAGGGCCAACAGAACAAGTGTTGTCACCGCCAGCATCACCCAAAATAAGACTGTCCCGCGCAAGCGTCCGATAGTTTCCGCTCCCGCTTCAAGCCCCTCTCCAATCGTATCGATCAGCAGAAAAACCAAAAGGCCAACGGTGAGAGCCAGCAGAAAATTCATTGTGGGCCGCGACAGCGAGCGCATGGCGGGCCAGGCCAGAAGCCCGGTGGCCACCGGAACCGCACCAAGCAACAGGCCCACCGCCGCCAAAAGCCCGAGCGACGCACCCGACAATACCGGCGTTGCGGTTGCAACCTCAATCGTATGATTGATTAGCGCGCCCGTTGAGGTCAGCAGCGCAATGTGATGGGCCTCGCCCTCAATCCATGGATAGGGAATGTCAATGCGCGTCAGGCCAAGCCGCGCTCCGCCCAAAAGCGGTGTCGCAGTAAACAGGCGGTAGGCCGTATCAACCTGCACCTGGGCAACAACCACTGGCGTCGAACCATCAGTGCGCACATCGAGCGAGATCAGGCCCGGAGTCAAATTCACTCGCTCAATTGCTGCCTCTTCAACCGGCGGTGCCCCCGCAGAAAGCCTATCGAGTGGCCGCCACACAAGCAGAAGCGCTACAATCGCAACCAGCACGACAAGCGGCAGCGCCAGCCAGAAATGCTTGGAGCCCATCACACCACCTCGAAGTGGCTCATCCAGCCGAGTTCTGCAAACTCCGACTGGTGGGCATGGAACATGTAGATGCCGGGTTCATGCTCGGCAAAGGTCATTTCAATGATGCCGCGCTGCGCCTGGCACATCATCACCGTGTCAATGGTGCGGTGGGTGGGCGTAAGCGTCGTGCCATGATCAAAGAACTCGAAGAAATTTGCATGCACATGGAACGAGTTGATCGGATCGAACTCGGTGATGTTGACGAGATAGATGCGGATGGGCCGCGCCTTCTCAACCCGGATCGGCTTGTCGAAATAGGCAAAGGGAATCGAGTTCACGCAGTAGAATTCATTTTCGTC
>JACMJT010000534.1 GCA_014380505.1 Hyphomicrobiales bacterium
GACAAACGTCAACTTGCAAAGTTCCTCGAATGGCCGGGGGAGTCCTCCCGCTCTGGCGAAGAGGCGCGGAACCTAGTCGCGGGGGGTTCCTAAGTCAACGGTCCGCCCGGTTTTCGCGGCGGCGCTGGATCGAGGACGGAATGCGGAGCGATTCCCGGTATTTGGCAACCGTCCGCCGGGCAATCTCGATGCCGTCCCGGTTGAGACGCTCGACGATCGCATCATCCGAAAGGATGGCGCTCCCTTCGCCTTCGATCATTGCCTTGATGCGGTGACGGACCGCTTCGGCCGAGTGGGCGTCGCCCTCGGCTTCGGAGGATGCAATGGCGGTTGTAAAGAAATATTTCAGTTCGAAAATACCGCGCGGCGTTGCCATGTATTTGTTGGAGGTGACGCGGCTCACGGTGGATTCGTGCATGCTGATGGCATCGGCCACGGTCTTCAGATTAATCGGGCGCAGATGCTGGACGCCGAGAATCAGGAAGGCATCCTGCTGGCGCACGATTTCGCGAGCCACCTTGAGAATGGTCTTGGCGCGCTGGTCGAGACTTTTCACCAGCCACGTCGCATTGGCCTGGCATTCGGAAATATAGAGCTTGTCCTGGTCGCGGGCGGCCGATTTCGAGACCGTCGCCAGATATTGATTGTTGATGAGGACACGTGGCAGCGTATCGCTGTTGAGTTCGACGATCCAGGAGCCGTCGGGCGCCGGGCGGACACTGACATCGGGAATGACGGGCTGCACCGGTTCGGATCCGAAAGCGTGGCCGGGTTTGGGGTTGAGGCGTTTGAGTTCGTCCACCATGTCGCGGAGATCGTTGGCATCGACGCGGCAGAGAGCCTTGAGGGCGGTGTAGTCGCGCTTTGCCACAAGTTCGAGATTGGCGATGAGTGCCGCCATGGCGGGATCGTGGCGGTTCGCGTCCTTGAGCTGGAGCGTCAGGCATTCCTTAAGATCGCGTGCGAAGACGCCCGGCGGATCGAAGCACTGCAAGACTTCCAGCACGCGCTCGATATGGGCTTGATCGGTGCCCAGCATTTCAGCGACGCCGGCGATGTCGCTGGCGAGATATCCCGCCTCGTTGACCATGCCGATCAGGTGCTGGCCGATCAAACGTTCAGCGGGCGTGGACATCGCCAGATTGAGCTGCTCGGTGAGATGTTCGGAGAGGGTTTCCCGGCGGGTCAAGGTCGCCGCGAAATCGAGAGCGTCATTGTCGAGAGACAGGCCGCCAGACGTCCGCAGCGACGACCAGCCGGAATCGGTGGGGCCGGGTACTGGGCGGTTTTCGCCATCCTCGGAAGGTTCTTCGGGCGATTCTTTTGTTTCGGGCTTTTCCTGGGGCTCGGTTCGCTCGTCGCGCTCAAGCAGGGGATTGCGTTCAAGTTCAGCGTCGACGAACGTCTGCAATTCGATGTTCGACATTTGCAGCAGCTTGATCGCCTGCTGCAATTGCGGCGTCATGACCAGCGACTGGCCCTGCCGCAGTTCCTGTCGCTGGCTCAGCGCCATTGAGCAGGCCCGCCGTTTTCAGAGGCTGAAATCGGCGCCGAGGAAATAGCGCCGCACATCCGCGTTGTCGACGATCTCATCTGGCGTGCCAATGGTCAGGACCTGGCCTTCATGGATGATGAGCGCCTTGTCGATGAGTTCGAGCGTTTCGCGAACGTTGTGATCCGTAATAAGCACCCCGATTCCCCGAGCGGTAAGCTGTCGCACCAGCTTGCGAATATCACCGATCGCAATCGGATCAATTCCGGCGAAGGGCTCGTCGAGGAGCATGTACTGGGGATTGGTGGCAAGCGCCCTGGCGATTTCCACGCGGCGGCGCTCTCCGCCAGAGAGCGCCACAGCCGGCGAATGCCGGAGATGGGTGATCGAGAACTCATCGAGCAACTCACGCAACACACTTTCGCGCCTGGCCTTCTTGGGCTCGACGAGCTCCAGAACGGCGCGAATATTCTCTTCAACCGTGAGCCCGCGGAAGATCGAACTCTCCTGGGGCAGATAGCCTATCCCAAGCCTGGCCCGCTGATACATGGGCAGGTGGGTGATATCCGCCCCGTCGAGACCGATCCGGCCACTGTCGGCGGCAATAAGCCCGGTGATCATGTAGAACACCGTCGTCTTGCCGGCGCCATTGGGTCCAAGAAGTCCCACGGCTTCACCACGCCGCACGGTAAGGGAAACACCTCTCACGACGGGCCTGCGTTTGTAGGACTTCATCAGCCCTTCAACTGCGAGACCCTGCTGGCCCGCCGGCTCTTCCGCCATGCTTGCGGCAGAAGGAACTGGTTGCCGGCTTGCCGTCCGCCGGGGCGCCTTCGCCTGGCCAGACCGTGCAGGCTTCACTTCACCGTATTGCGTCACCTGGATTACCACCCAATTTGTTTAATTTTGTCTAACGGGCCGTCACTTGGGCACGAAGCTGCCTTTGACGCGGCCACCGGTCAAATCCATCTGGTCGGTGTCCAGATTGGCGTGGAGAAGCTGGCCGCTCAACACGGTCTCGCCCTGGGTGACGGTCACGCCCCCGCCCACGTCGAGAATATTGGTCTTGGGATTCATCTTGGCCCAGTCGCCGGTGATCCTTTCCTTGTCGGTGATAATCACCACATTGCCCTTGGCATCGAGATGGGTCACGTCGTTCTTAGTGGTTCCATCGGGCTGCTTCACTTCGCCGTAATCGACCACGAGTGTATCGGCATTCAGCGTTACATCGGGCCGTTTGGCAACCACGCTACCGGTAAAGATCGCCTTGTTCTCTTTCTCGCGTATTTCCATCCGGTCGGATTCGATGTCGACCGGCTTTCCCTTTTTCTCAGTCGTGGTAGTTTTTGCAGCCGTGGTGGCTTTTGCAGCCTTGGGGGTGTCCTGCGCGAAACCATGCTGGCCTAGGGCCAGAACCAGGATCGCAGCGGAAACAAGCGCTAGTTTTCGCATCATGGGGACGTGTCTCCTTTTGCAGCGGCGTCTTCAAAATGTGCTTTCACGCCATTCAAGAACAGAATATCGGCGCCGTCATTGGTTATTTGCATACCATTGGCCCGGACGGTTCCGCCATTAAACGTCACCTCCACGGGAACGTCCGAGGTCAGCTTCTTGTCGCCAACCACCACATGGGCTTTTTCCATGGTGGCGGTAAAGCGGTTAACCTCGGTAATGGCCACGGCACCTTCCAGGTCGACTTCCTTGATCTTGCTGTTGTAGCGGGCGGTCTTGGAGGTGACATTATAGGCTTCACCGGTCGATTTCCGGAAATTCGCGGCCACCGTCTCAAGGTGGATGAGTTCCGGCCGGGCCTTGTCCTGCCAGCCCCGTTTGGCCTTCAGCTCGTAGGGCTGGTTATCCTTGTCCACTCCGGTGATTGTTGAATCATAGGATGTGATCTGCTCGGGATTATCGACTTCCGCCGTTGCCACCTTTTCCTTCGGCACCAGATAGGCAAAAAGACCCGCTTGGACTAGAAAGACCGCAACGAAGCTCAAGCCCGCCACAACGGCCATCCAGCTCAGCATGGGCGCCAGACGCGCTTTCACCACGGCGCGGCGGGCGGCGCGGGCGCCAGGGGCTGAATCTTGTCTAATGAGCGAAGACATCTTCCTCGGTCCAGCCGCCAAGATCGAGTGCCGCTCTCACCGAGACGAAGGCGAAGCATGCCTTGGCTATATCGCTGCGTCCTTCACGGTCCAGCATCTGGTCGAGCCTGGTTTTCAGCTCATGGAGATAAAGCACATCCTGTGCCGCATATTGTTTCTGGGCATCCGACAGCATGTGGGCGCCCCAGTCGGAACTCTGTTGCTGCTTGTTCAATTCGATGCCCAGCAGTTCCTTGATCAAATCCTTGAGACCATGCTTGTCGGTATAGGTGCGGGTGAGCCTCGAAGCGATTTTGGTGCAATAGACGGGTGCCGTGTCGACGCCGAGATAGTGCTTCATTGTGGCGACATCGAAGCGGGCGAAGTGGAAAATCTTGGTAACCGCGGGATTAACCATCAGCGCCTTGAGATTGGGGCAATCGTAGGCCGTGCGGTCGAGCTGGACGAGATGGGCGTCGCCGTCGCCCCCCGAGAGCTGGACAAGGCACAGCTTGTCGCGCCGGGGTATCAGTCCCAGAGTCTCGGTATCGATGGCGACGGAGGAACCGAAGTCCAGTCCGGCGGGCAGGTCGCCCTTATGGAGCTTGATCGTCATTTTACCCGCCGCTGAGGGATTCTATGTTGGTGCACCCGCGCGGAGTAATATCGAACCGGATGCATGAATTGATTGAGGATATACAAGGGTTATATTGTTCAAATCAAATGAATTTATAAGGCTACAATCCTATGGCTAATACACAAATAACCCCCGATTTCATGAAAGCCTTTTTGTTCGAAACAGAAACCAAGTGGGCAAGCGGCAAAATCAATAATGGTGTCTACGGTTTTCAGTTTCAACCCGGCATGAAATGGAATCCCGGTTTATCTCAGGAAGAGATCAATAGCTATCAATCGGTATTGGGAATTCCATTCCCAAAAGATTTGGTGACGTTCTTGCAATATGCCAATGGCACAGACCAGAAAACCGTGAATGTTTATGATGACGACGGCAATCCGCATGCTTATGCGTCCGGCGTATATAGGTACCCGCACGACATAGAAGCCATTAAGCAACGTATCGAATGGTTGGCAGAGGATTGGGAGGCCGCCTTAGAGTCTTTGAAGCTTGAAGCAGATGTTTTAGGAAAAAATCCTAAATTTGCCCCCATTTACAGCCATCGCTATGTTCTTTGTAATGGCAATCCTGATAGTAGCATCGTCTGTTCTATTCAAGGTAGTGATGCAATTGTGTATGGCTCAAGCTTGAAAGAGTATTTGCAGAATGAGTTTTTATCCTAGAACCGCTCATTCTCTTGAGCTGATGGTGCCCTGAAGAGGACTCGAACCTCCACGCCTTTCAGCGCTAGTACCTGAAACTAGTGCGTCTACCAATTCCGCCATCAGGGCATTACGGGCGTCTTAGAGGGGGCCAGCCGATCATGTCAACCGGAGCGCTTTGCATCGGGTGATGGTGGGGCTAAAAGCGCTGCACGTTAAATAGGGAATTGCCGCTCCGTGACTGTTCAGCCGTCGGAAAAACTCATCACTCTTATAGGCGGATCGGGCTTCGTGGGCCGCCACGTGGCGCGGGCCTTGGCCAAAAGGGGCTACCGCATCCGCGTGGCTTGCCGCAGGCCCGATCTTGCGGGCCACGTGCAGCCCCTGGGGACGCCCGGCCAGGTTATGCCGGTGCAGGCCAATGTGCGCTATCCCGCCTCCCTTGCCGCAGCCTGTGACGGGGCGTACGCTGTCATCAATCTCACCGGCGTTCTCTATTCCAGCGGGGCCCAGAGCTTCGATGCCATCCACACCTTCGGCGCTGAAGCTTCGGCCCGGGCGGCAAAGGGCGCAAAGGCCCGGCTCTTCATCCAGATGTCGGCGCTCGGAACCTCGCCCGACTCCGCAAGTGACTATGCAAAATCCAAGACGGAGGGCGAGATCCGGGCCAAAGCCTCCTTCCCCGGCGCTATCGTCATCCGCCCCTCGATCATATTCGGACCCGAGGATACATTCTTCAACCGCTTCGCCGCGTTGAGCCGTTTCGCCCCGGCGCTGCCGCTGATCGGCGGCGGCGGCACCAAATTCCAGCCCGTTTTCGTGGGCGATGTGGCGGAAGCCTTTGCCCGCCTCGTCGACCGTGGAGAAGCATCGGCCAAGACCTATGAACTTGGCGGGCCGGAGGTCTTGACCTTCAAGCAACTCATGGAGTTCACGCTTAAGACCATCGTCCGCAAGCGGCTGCTGGTGTCCGTGCCATGGGCCGTGGCCAGGTTGCAGGCCATGGTTCTGGGCTTGCTGCCGAAGCCGCTGCTGACGGTGGACCAAGTCGAGTTGCTCAAGACCGATAATGTGGTGAGCGATGAGGCCGCACGCGAAAATCGCACCTTGGCGGGGCTTGGCATTGACGCCTCAGGCATCGAGGCGATCGTTCCCAGCTATCTTTATCGCT
Source organism: Hyphomicrobiales bacterium (assembly GCA_014380505.1). The sequence goes on from JACMJT010000534.1 coordinate 6,029, forward strand.
ACCGCAAGGCCGGTCAGTTCACCGCGCCCAACGGCATACCCGAATAAATCATCACCAGCAGCGCCACGCCCAACGCCACCCGGTAGATCGCGAAGGGCAGGAAGCTCACGTGGCGCACCAGCCGCATCAGCACGGTGATGGTTCCCAGCGCAACGAAGAACGTGAGCACGGCGGTGAGGATGGCCTCGACGGAAATCGTCTGCCCGTTGGCGGCGGCTTCGCCAAGTTTGAGCACGCCCGCTCCGGCGATCGCTGGAATACCGAGCAGGAAGGCAAAACGCGCCGCCTCCGGACGCTCGAACCCCAAGGCGCGGGCCGCCGTCATGGTGATGCCCGACCGGCTTACGCCGGGAATGATGGCGACGGCTTGGGCTAAGCCGATGATCAAAGCGGGCGCCAGAGTCATGCCGGCCATGGCGCGGGTCGACAGGCCGAAGCGGTCGCAGAGATACAAGAGAGTCCCGAAGACGATGGCATTCCAGGCGATAAGTTCAGGCATGGCGCGGACCTGGTCCATGAAGCCGATCTTGTCGAGAAACACGCCGAAGATCACGGCCGGGACGGTGGCGGCAACAATCAGCATGGCAAGCCTGCCCCATGCCGTCACCCGTCCGCGCAATAGATCGAACGTCCCGGCCAGCAGTTTCATGCAATCACGCCAGAAATACACAACGACCGCCAGAAACGAGCCCATATGCACCATCAC
>JACMJT010000069.1 GCA_014380505.1 Hyphomicrobiales bacterium
GCGGCATAGATCGCGGCGGTATAACCGGCCGGCCCCGATCCGAGGATCAGGACGCGGGCGTGGCGGGGGGGCATGGAGGGCTCCGGGTTGCTATGAGAAATTAACATAGCTCATATGGGCAATTCGGCAAGTCCGGTACAATGAATTGTGAACAGTCCGCTTAGCGGATAAGCAATTTTCATGAGTGACATGGCAGCGGAGACACGAGGCGGCTGGTTCGGCATCATTTCGTCCACGGTGACGGCGGTGGTCGTTGGCTTTGCTTCCACGATCCTGCTCATCATGGAGGCGGCGCGCGCGGTGGGCGCCAATCCCGCCCAACAGGCGTCATGGGCGGCGGCACTGTGCTTCGGCATGGCGGTTACGTCGTTCATCCTGTCGTGGCGCTACAAAATGCCGATCATCACGGCATGGTCGACGCCGGGGGCCGCCCTCATCGCCACGAGTGCTGCGGGTGTCACCTATCCAAACGCGCTCGGCGCGTTCGTGGTGGCGGGTGCTCTCATGTGCATCTCGGCCCTTATCAAACCGCTGGAACGGGCCATCGAGAAAATCCCCGTGGGCATTGCTGCCGCCATGCTGGCAGGGGTGCTGCTGCGCTATGTGCTTGGCGTGCCGGGAGCAGCCATCGCCATGCCGATGTTCGTCATCCCGCTCATTGTCATCTTCTTCGCGCTCAGGCTCAGCATTCCGCTGTTCGCGGTTCCAGTCATTGTGGGGCTGGGTGTCGCCATGGCGGCGTACGGCGGCTCGTTCGCGGAGAACTGCTGTTCGATGGGCCTGACCACCATGGCGTGGACGACGCCTACCTTCGATGGCGCCACGATCCTCAGCCTCGGCGTTCCTCTCTTTCTCGTTACCATGGCATCGCAGAACCTTCCTGGCTTCGCGGTGCTGCGGGCCGCCGGCTACCAGCCGCCCGTATCGCCCTGCCTGCTGGTAACGGGCGTGGGCTCGGTCGCCCTGGCGCCCTTCGGCAGCCATGCCATCAACATGGCGGCGATTACCGCGTCGATCGTCACCGGCCCCGACACCCACCCCGATCCGCAAAAGCGCTGGCTCGTGGCCTGGCCCTATCTCATCCTTTATATCGCCGTGGGACTCGCGGCCGCCAGCTTCGTAGAGATTTTAGGCGCGCTGCCGGCAGCACTGATCACCGCGATTGCCGGATTGGCGCTGTTCTCGCCTCTGATGGGCGGCGTGACCGCGATGATGAAGGAGCCGCGCGATATCGAAAGCGCGCTCATCACTTTCCTCGTTACCGCGTCGGGCGTTACGGTCTTCGGCGTTGGCTCAGCCTTTTGGGGGCTGATGGCGGGCATGCTGCTTTACGGCGCGCGGCATTTTCTGCATGGGATGGGCAAGCGATGACAGACGCACGCCCGGCCTGCCTCATGCAACCTCGTAGTGAATAATCGCGCCTGGGCAGTGTGGACTTAAAGCCACTTCACCTTGACGATCTCATAGCTCTTGCCGCCGCCCGGCGTGGTGACCTCGACGGAGTCGCCTTTTTTCTTGCCGATGATGGCGCGGGCGATGGGGGAGGAGACGGAAATCTTGCCCTTTTTCACGTCGGCCTCGAATTCGCCGACGATTTGGTAGGAGGCCTTGTCGTCGGTTTCCTCGTCGACGAGCGTCACCTTGGCGCCGAACTTCACCGTGTCGCCGGAAAGCTTAGTGATGTCGATCACATCGGCGCGGCTGATCTTGTCCTCAAGCTCGGCGACGCGCGCTTCAGTCCAGCCCTGCTGGTCCTTGGCCGCGTGATATTCGGCGTTCTCCGAAAGGTCGCCATGGGAGCGGGCTTCCTCGATCGCCTTGATGATGCGCGGACGCTCCACCGTTTTAAGGTGCTTGATCTCGTCCATCATGGCGGAATGGCCTTCCGCCGTCATCGGCACTTTTTCCATTGGTCTATCCATCGTCTGTCAGTTCATTTCAGCCCGTCCGGGTGGGTCCGGCCGGTCCTCGTTGCAAGCGGTTCGCGGAAAAGCGGCACCCGGCCTATGCTGCAACGCATGGGGGCCGGGGCGGCCATGAAGATGGCCTAAAATGCCGGAAAATTCAAGAGGGTTCCGCCGCTGGGAGAAACAGCCTCAGCTCATGGCCCATGGCGTGGTCTAGCCGCAAGGAGGTCGCAATGGCGAGCCTGTGGGCGAGTGCCAGAGCCACGCCAAAACTCGACGCGAGTTCGGTTTGGCTGGATTCGGCCGAGCCCGGCAGCGACAGCCGGAGGGAGGATCGGCATCCTTCCGTTTCAACCGCTATTCTCAAAACGGATCCAGGCCCCGCTATCGAAAGCAGGCTGTCGGCGAAGAGATGCACCATGCGGCGCAAATGCAGCTTGCTGGTCCATGTGTAGATAGCCACCTCCGGATCGGCTAGATCGATCCTTAGCCCCGCGGCCAAAGCCTTGGGCGCCAGCTTGCGCGCGAGGTCGCGGAGCAGGGGTAGCACTGCAACGCGCTCGCTCTCGCCATCATCGAATGATCCGGAGCGGCACAGGTCGTTGGCCAAAGAAACCCGATCCAAAAGGGCCGTGGCGCCGCTGCGGATATCCGTGGCGATAGCGGAGAAATCGGGGGCAGCACCGCTGCCGCTTTTGACGCTGGCCGCGAGAAGCTCGGCGTTGCCCATGATGAGGCTCAGGGGCTCGCGGATTTCCGCTCCCAGCGACAGGAGAAAACTACGGCTGAGGGCCGCGGCTTCCGCTTCCTCGCCGAGTTTCCGCAGTTCCTCGCCTTTCCGGGACAAATCGTCGGCGCGCGCCAGGGCTTTTTCTACGGCGGCGAGAATGTCCTCGGGTTCGGCTGGCTTGCGGACATAGTCCAGCACACCGGCCCGGAGCGAGGAGATGGCCGTGTCATAGTCCTGATCCGACGTCATCAGGATGCCGATAAGATCGGGCATGGTCTGGCGCAAGGCGCACAGGAGTTCGACGCCGTTCATGCCGGCGCCGATCCGGTAATCGAGAATGGCCACCTCGGGCCGGCAACGGCTGCAATGGCCGACTGCCGCCTCGGTGCTGTAGACGGCGGCGGCCGAATGCCCAGCAAGGGCCAGCAACTCGCAGACTGAGTCAGCGAGGTCGGAGTGATCGTCGACAATCAAGATGCGTGGGGCCGCATTCGGCATGATCCGTCATTCTTAAATCGTATTGCTGTAAAGTTGACTAACTTCGCCGGTTACAACCTGTTGCAAGTTATAGGCAGTTCGGAAATACTCCCGTAACTATTTGTGGAGCGCGCCATGATCACCAGGCGAATGTTCGTATTTGCTTCAGGATTGGCGGCGCTTGCGTCCGATCTCGCGGTAAAAGCGCGAGACGTCAACGCGGCCGGGGTGACTGAAACAGCCGCTGAATGTGCGGATAAATTTGGGGGCACGCCGGAGCCCATGGATTGGAGCAACACTTCGGAGCACGGTGATCATTACCAAGACAGTGATGCCGACAACAGCCGGTTCAATTATTATTGCAAAACGCCGGAACTGGATGAACAATGTCTCAATGCTGAAAAGTGGAGTTATGATGTCGCTACCGGAAAATGCCAGGAGCTTTGTTTCCTAACGACAGCTTGCACGCAGGTTATTGGCTTGCGGGATAATTGCTTTGAACTCAGGACTCTGCGCCGTTTCCGCGATGTCTATCTGGTAAAACAGCCAGGTGGACTTGCCGAAATCACGCTCTACTACAGTTTAGCGCCGCTCATTATGCAGCGCCTTTATGGGATCGGCGCGCGGGCGCGAAACCGGGAACTTGCCAAGCTCTATGCCAGGTATGTTCTGCCCTGTGCGGTTCTGGCTGCGCTTGGGTTCAACAAAATCACGCACCGGGAATATCGCCGCATGGTTATTCATTTGAAGAGGCACGATCACTGACTTGACGATTTATGCGGCGCGCCGTTTTGCTTTTCAGCAATTGGCGAAACGTGTTGTCAGAAATATTCTTGCAACGGCTTCACGCCAAGCGTGCCCGCCTGCTGGGCGGCGATGGCTTTGGTGACGGCGAGGATGCCGGGGAGCGTGGTGTAATAGGGCACTTTCTGCAGCAGGGCGGTCTGGCGGATGGGCTTTGAGTCGGAGCGTGAGGCGCGGGTTTCGGTGGTGTTGAGAACGAGCTGAATTTGGCCGTTCTTGATGGCGTCCACCACATGGGGGCGGCCTTCCAGCACCTTGTTGATCTTGGTCGATGGCACGCCCTTGTCCTCGAAATAGCGTTGGGTGCCGCCGGTGGCGACGATCGAGAAGCCAAGGCCCACAAGCTGCCGGATGGCGGGCAAAACGCGGGGCTTGTCGGCGTCCTTGACCGAGATGAAAACGGTGCCCGCCAGCGGCATTCGCATGCCGGCACCAAGCTGGCTTTTGGCGAAGGCCATGTCGTAGGTCGCATCGAGGCCCATGACCTCGCCCGTCGAGCGCATTTCAGGGCCCAGAAGCACGTCCACTCCGGGGAATCGGTTGAAGGGGAAAACTGCTTCCTTAACCGCGACATGGGAGAGCTTCTTGCGAACAAGATTGAAACTGGCGAGGGATTCGCCCGCCATGACCCGGGCGGCAATCTTGGCCACGGGCTGGCCAATCACCTTGGCGACGAAGGGGACGGTTCGCGAGGCGCGCGGATTGACCTCAAGCACGTAGACCAGATCGTCCTTGATGGCGAACTGCACATTCATCAGGCCCACCACATTGAGGGCGAGCGCCAGGATTTTCGTCTGGCGTTCCAGTTCGGCCACCATGGCGGCGCTAAGCGAATGGGGCGGCAGTGAACAGGCCGAATCGCCCGAGTGGATGCCCGCTTCCTCGATGTGTTCCATGACGCCCGCGATGAAGACATCCTTGCCATCCGCGATCGCATCGACATCCACTTCGGTGGCGTTGGCGAGATAGCTGTCGATCAGCACCGGGCTGTCGCCGGACACGACCACCGCTTCGGTTATGTAACGCTCGAGCTGGGCATCATCCTTGACGATTTCCATGGCGCGGCCGCCAAGCACGTATGAGGGGCGGATCACCGCAGGGAATCCGATCCTTTTGGCGATTTTTTTGGCCTCGACGCCGGAGCGCGCGATGCCATTGACCGGCTGACGCAGCTTCAGCTTTTTAAGCAGCTTGGCGAAGCTGTCACGGTCTTCGGCTAGATCGATGGCGGCGGGCGTGGTGCCCAGGATCGGCACGCCGGCCTTCTCCAAAGCGGCCGCAAGGTTCAGCGGCGTTTGGCCGCCGTACTGGACGATCACGCCTTTGAGCGTTCCCTTTGACTGCTCCACATGGATGATCTCGAGTACGTCTTCGGCGGTGAGGGATTCGAAGTACAGTCGGTCCGAGGTGTCGTAGTCGGTCGAAACCGTCTCGGGATTGCAGTTGACCATGATCGATTCATAGCCCGCATCGTGCAGCGCATAGCAGGCATGGCAGCAGCAGTAGTCGAACTCGATGCCCTGGCCGATGCGGTTTGGCCCGCCGCCGAGGATAATGATCTTCTGGCGGTCCGAGGGGTAGGCCTCGTCGTGCTGCTCATAGGTCGAATACATATAGGCTGTGGGGGATGCGAATTCGGCCGCACAGGTGTCGATACGTTTGAATACCGGGCGCACAGCGAGCTTGTGGCGATGGGAGCGGACCTTGTCCTCGCTCGTCTTCACCAGCTCGGCGAGACGGGCGTCGGAGAAGCCCACGGATTTCAGGCGGCGAAGATTGACGGCGTCTTTTGGCAATCCCCGCTCGCGGATCGTTGCCTCCATAAGCACCAGTTCCTCGATCTGCCGCAGGAACCACGGCTCATAGTTGCAGGACTGGAAAATCTGATCGACGGTTGCCCCCATGCGGAAGGCCTGGGCAATCTTGAGGATGCGGTCGGGCGAAGGGGTTCCAAGGGCGGCGCGGATGGCGCTTTTGTCGTCGCCCTCACCGGCACCCGCGATGGCGATTTCATTGAGGCCGGTGAGACCCGTCTCCAGACCGCGCAAGGCTTTCTGCAAGCTCTCCTGAAAGGTGCGGCCGATGGCCATGACTTCACCAACCGACTTCATCGCGGTGGTGAGGATCGGCTCGGCGCCGGGGAATTTCTCGAAGGCAAAGCGGGGAATTTTCGTCACCACATAGTCGATGGTGGGTTCGAAGGCGGCGGGCGTCGCCCCGCCAGTGATGTCGTTAGCAAGTTCGTCGAGGGTATATCCAACCGCGAGTTTGGCGGCGATCTTGGCGATGGGAAAGCCCGTGGCCTTGGAGGCGAGTGCGGAGGAGCGCGACACGCGGGGGTTCATTTCGATCACCAGCACGCGACCCGTCTTAGGGTCGACGGCAAACTGTACGTTCGAGCCGCCCGTCTCCAC
>JACMJT010000535.1 GCA_014380505.1 Hyphomicrobiales bacterium
GACCCAGCCCATCCAGATGCGCTTCAACGAACTGCTTTCCGGGGTGCGCGGGGACATTGCCATCAAGGTTTTTGGCGACAACATGGACCAACTCCTCGCCGCTGGTCAGCAGGTTGAGGGTATCCTGAATGGCGTGGATGGGGCAGTCGATGTGGCTTTGGAACGCGCCACGGGCTTGCCGGTGCTGCAGATCACGCCCAACCGCGCGGCCTTGGCCCGACTGGGGATCAGCATCGCCGATGTGCAGGAGGTTGTCGCGATCTCGATTGCAGGCCGTCAGACCGGTCAGATATTCGAGGGAGACCGCCGCTTCCCCCTGGTTGTCCGCCTTCCGGAGAACATGCGCAGCAAGGTGGATGAGGTTGGGCGCCTACAGGTGCCGCTGCCTGCATTGGCTGGAGGGGCGGCGTCGTTCGTACCGCTGCAGGATGTCGCGGAAGTCAAGGTCGTCGTTGGTCCTAATCAGATCAGCCGCGAAAATGGCAAGCGGCGCGTCGTGGTAACGGCCAATGTCCGTGGCCGTGACCTGGGCTCTGTGATCCGGGAAATTCGGCAAAGGGTCGGTACAGAGGTCAAGCTGCCTGCCAGTTACTGGGTCGAGTATGGCGGCACTTACGAGCAACTGATTTCGGCGGCGCAACGGTTACAAATGGTGATCCCGGCGGCACTGCTGATGATCTTCGGCTTGCTGTTCTGGCTGTTCCGCTCGGTAAAGGATGCCGCCATCGTCTTTTCCGGCGTTCCACTGGCCTTGACGGGAGGTGTTGCCGCCCTGCTGCTGCGGGGATTGCCCCTTTCCATATCGGCGGGCGTTGGCTTCATCGCCCTGTCCGGCGTGGCGGTTCTGAACGGTGTTGTGATGCTCAGTTTCATCCGCTCACTCACTGCCCAAGGCCTGCCGCTGGACGACGCTATCCAGAAAGGCTCTCTTGCCCGGCTGCGCCCCGTTTTGATGACAGCGCTGGTTGCAAGCCTGGGTTTTGTCCCGATGGCGCTCAATATCGGGGCTGGCGCGGAGGTGCAGAGGCCGCTTGCAACTGTGGTTATCGGCGGCGTGATTTCCTCGACCATCCTGACCTTGCTGGTGCTGCCGGTCCTTTATCGAATGGTGCATGGCAAAGCGGCTGATACAGCGTAACAAGTTTTCCCAATCACATTAAGGAGAGAAGACAATGAAGAAGAGTTTTGTAAAAATCGCCATTACTACAACCATCCTGGCTACCCTCATGCTTGGTGCCCAGGCGCATACCTCGATCTGGCCGCGTCAATCCATCGCCGGGGTTTCGGAACGCTACACCGTACGGGTGCCGACCGAAGGCAAGGTGATGACAACCGGCGCCGAAATGGAGGCGCCCGAAGGCGTGGTCATCACCTCCATCGCCGCCCCCATGGGCTGGACCTATGAAGTCCGCCGCAAGGACGACCGTATCGTCGGCATCAGTTGGAAGATGAACATCAAATCCGGCGAATTCGCGGAGTTTGCCTTTACCGCCCGTAATCCGCGCGACAAGGACCAGATCGTATGGACCCTGCGCCAGAGGTTTGCCGACGGCACGGTCGAGGACTTCACCAAGGGACCGAACGGCATCCGCTCCACCGCTGTGGTGAAGCTGGCGCCGAGGCCGAACTGATGGCTGCTCCCTCTGGAACCGCACCGTCCAAACGCCAGATTCTTACTGCCAGCGCGGTTGCGCTTGCGGTCGCGTCGGTCGTTTTGGTGACTGTGATTTTTCCCGCCGAGTATGGCTCCGACCCGACAGGCATCGGGCGAGCCCTGGGCTTGATACGCATGACCGAGCAAGAAGCGGCGGTGCCCCCGGCGGTGGCATCCGAGCAGGCGGCCAATGTTACAACCAAAGCGGGAGCAGCCTCCCTACATGGCACGGCTTACAAGACACAGACCGTGGAGTTCACGCTTGGTCGGTATCAGTACATGGAGTTCAAGTATCACTTGAGAAAGGACGCTAGCATGGTCTGGTCTTGGACTGCGTCCGTCCCGGTTGATTACGACTTCCATGGCGAGCCGGACGTGGGAACCCAAAAGGACGTAATTTCCTACGACCAGAACGAAGCGCAGCAACGCCATGGAAGTTTGGTCGCGCCCTTCAAGGGTATCCATGGCTGGTTCTGGGAGAACACCACCGGCAAACCGGTTACGGTGAGAGTCTCCTCCGCCGGCTTTTACGATCACGCGGTGGAAATTGGTTCTGACAAATCACGCAAGGTCTATAACCTGAAGCCTGTAACGGCGGCTCAGCCCGCTATCCAAGGGAGAACTCCATGAAGTGCACCAAGATCCTTGTCATTGCCGCCATTGCCGCGTTCAGCGCCATGCCAGCCATCGCCCATGAGGAATTTCGCCTGGTAGGCGTGATAACCAAACTTGAAAAGACTGCGTTGCAGCTCAAGCGGGATGGAGACAAGGCTGTAAACATTAAGCTTGACGGTCAGACCAAGGTCACCAAGGACAAGAGAAATGCTACAGCCAAGGTAGGCGATACGGTGGTGGTGGACGCGCTAGGCGACAGCTTCGCCGATTTATCGGCGCTGGAAGTCAAGATCGTGGACGCCAAGGGCAAGCCATGAGGGGAACGGGCAGGTCAGGCTATCTCGGCGCCACGCTCCTTCTGCTAGGTGTGGTGCTGTTTTCGGTGGCGGCGCAGGCCCACGCGGTTGCCGGCAAGGACGCAGCCTTTATCGAAAGTGTGCGCGGGCCGGAGATCGGGCCGTTCCTTTATCTCGGCGCCAAGCACATGCTGACCGGCTATGACCATATGCTGTTTCTGGTTGGGGTGGTATTCTTCCTGCGGCGGCTGATGGACATCGTCAAATACGTCACCCTGTTCACCATCGGCCACAGCACCACCTTGCTGCTGGGCGTATTCGCGGGCATCCGGGTCGATCCGTTCCTGATCGACGCGGTGATAGGTTTTTCGGTGGCGGTGATGGCCTTTTGTAATCTGGGCGGATTCAAGACCCTGTTCGGCTTTGAGCCTGACATGCGCATCCTGGTGCTGGTGTTCGGCCTGTTTCACGGCTTCGGTCTTGCCACCAAGGTGCAGGAATTCAACTTGGCCAAGGATGGCTTGGTCACCAACATTCTCAGCTTCAATGTCGGGATCGAGATGGGCCAGATCATCGGTCTCAGCCTGGTGCTGCTGGCGCTTACCGTCTGGCGCACAAGCGCGGGTTTTGCGCGCCATGCCCTGGTTGCCAATACCTTGCTGATGATCGGAGGCTTTCTTCTGGTCGGTTATCAGATGTCCGGTTACGTGCTGGCCCCGGCGTGAGCGAGGCCGGCGCTTGGCTTGGTCTGGCGGCTGGGCCACAAGGAACTGTTTCGAACCGTCATAGTATTCTGCGAATAAGTCTCTATTTCAAAGATACCGAGAGCGGGTAGATGCACAAAATATAATTTGGGCGGTCGGTATTGCTGCACCTGTCCATTCGTTAGTGTTCCAGCCGTCGGAGCAAATTGAAAGAGGTCACAATGGAAGCGCTTGATCGCCGCGATCTGGTTAAGTCGGCAGGAATGGTCGCCGCCGCTGCTATTTCGGTTGGCGCAACGACGAGCGCGAAGGCCCAAGCGCAATCAATCCCAGGAAAGGCAGCGACCTATCAAATCAAGCCGCTTCCTTTCGATCCCAAAAGCATCAAGGGCCTATCCGAAAAGATTCTGACAAGCCATCACGATAACAATTATGCGGGGGCAGTCCGGCGGCTGAACGCAATCAGCACGCAGTTTGCAGCCCTCGACGTCGCCAGTGCGCCGGTTTTCACCATCAACGGGCTCAAGCGCGAAGAACTTATTGCAATGAACTCGATGATTCTCCACGAACTTTATTTCGACGGTTTGGGAACGGGCGGGGCTCCGTCCGGTGATCTGGCCCAAATCCTGGCGCGGGATTTTGGCAGTGTGGAACGCTGGCGGGCAGAATTTTCAGCCATGGGAAAGGCGGAAGGTGGAGGCTCGGGTTGGGTTCTGTTGGCCTGGTCGCCGCACGACAAACGGCTGGTCAATCAGTGGGCGGCCGATCATACCCATGGTATTGCCGGCGGCAGGCCCATTTTGGCGCTGGATATGTATGAGCATGCGTACCATATGGATTATGGCGCGGGCGCCGCAGGGTACGTTGATTCCTACATGCAGGCGATAAATTGGAGTAACGTTTCCGGTTTATTCGACAAATACAGTCGGCAAGCCTGATATTCTGTACCTCACAATGACCATCACCATTACCGCCTTTGAACACTCACCCGATGGCGGCAAGGGCCTGGCGCGCGATACCCGCCTTCGTTGGGCGCTGGAAGAATCCGGCCAACCCTATGAGGTCCGACTTGTTTCGTTCCGTGCGATGAAGGAACCCGCGCAGCTGGCGCTTCATCCTTTCGGCCAGATTCCGACCTATGAGGAAGAGGGTCTCGCTTTGTTCGAGACAGGATCGATCGTCTTGCATATCGCCCAGCGCCATGCGGGCCTGCTGCCGGACGATGCCAATGCCAGGGCGCGGGCGATCACCTGGGTGTTTGCCGCGGTCAACACGGTGGAGCCGCCGATCCTGGAACTGGCAAATGCCAAACTTCTGGAGGGTGACAGGCCCTGGACCAAGGAGCGCCTGCCGCTGGTCACGGATCGGGTCCGCGACCGATTGAAGAAACTTTCGGCTCGCCTTGGCAGTGCCGATTGGCTCGATGGCGGGTTCAGCGCCGGCGACCTGATGATGGTCTCGGTGCTGCTCAGATTGAGATCATCCGGCATTCTGGACGAGTATCCGAACCTGGCGGCCTATGTCGTTCGCGGCGAAGCGCGGCCCGCCTACAAACGGGCTTTCGCCGCGCAACTGGCGATTAACGCGGTGAGGAGCGGTTCGCCAGAGCGTTAGCGATGGCGAGCGAGCAGGCCAGTGGACCTGCGAGAGACGAAC
>JACMJT010000536.1 GCA_014380505.1 Hyphomicrobiales bacterium
AAACACCAGGGCGTGGCTGGCGCTGCCAAGGGCTGCCGCAGTGGCCATGGCCGCCACCAGCGCCACAGCCATGACCGCGATGCCTTCGTTACCGGAGAGAAGCGTCCAAAGTGCTGCATAGACCGCGGCGAAAGAGCCGTAGGTGGCAAAATCGCCGAAGGACAAGATGATCCTGTTGGTGATGCCCTGCAACAGGGCGTAGGCCGAGGCCAGCGTCACATAGAGGCACGCCAGTGCAAGGCCATTGAGGCCCTGTTGCAGCCAATAGGCGGGAATAAGGTCAAAGATTTGCAAGACGAAAAATCAATAAAGCCCGCGCAGCAGACGGTCAATATAGTCGCGCTCCAGTTTCGGCGCCTGCTGTTCGCCAGCACGCGCGCGCAGCATATCAAGAATTTCCCGGGCCCGGCGAATCGCCAGTTCCGTCGGCAGCATGTCGGCGTCGGGACCCCTATCCTCGCCGTGATAGGGCATGGGCCGGCCCAGTGGGTCATGATTTTCACCGCGGGCTTCGCCGTGGCGGCCGTAACTGCCCTGCTGACCCTGGCCCTGCTGCAACAATTGCTGGGCCATGCCCTGGGCGCCCTCGCGCAATTTCGCCATGGCCTCGCCCTGCTCGCCAAGCGCACCTTCGCGATCGCCGTTGCGCAATGAACCTTCAGCACCTTCCATGTTCTTTCCCGCTTCGCCGAGCGAGGGCGGCGCATCGAGACCCTCCTGACCCAGTTGGCGCAGCATCTCTTCCAGCAAGCCGGTGAGATCCTGTTGCTCGCCTGCGAGTGCGTCCGGTGAAAAACGCTGGCCCGGGCGCCCCGAGTCCCGCCCTTGCGGATCGGTTTCATCGCCGTCGCCCGGCTGGCGCATGCGCTGGGTGTCGTCCATCAGGCCCTGCTGCTTGCGCATCAGTTCCGAGAGCTGGTCGAGCATTTTCGAAAGGGGCGTTTCGCGCTGCATCTGGCCCTGCTGCATTCCCGGTTGCAGGTTGCGGAGAATCTCATCGAGTTGCGAGAGCATTTCCTTGGCCGCGTCATTGGCGCCGCTCTGCGCCAGTTGCTCGATCATGTCGAGCATCTTCCGCAAGTCTTCGGGAGAAATCGTCTGCCCCGGCTGCTGCTGGTTTTGCGCGACACTGCCCTCGCGCATGCGCTTGTCCATTTCCTGCATGAGGGACTGCATGTAACGGTCCATGGCGCCGCGGAGCTTGTCCATCAACTCGGCAATTCTTTCGGGCGAGGCTCCTTCGGCCAGGGCCTTTTCCAGTTCCCGGCGGAGCGCCTCAAGTTCGGCGCGGGCGTTGGCCATGTTGCCGTCCTCAATCCCAACCGCCGTCCGCCACAGCATGTTGACCGCCACATCGACATCGTCCTGATCCGCCGCGGCCTTGAGGCGCGAAACAATGGTGGCGATGGCGAGATAGTCGCCGCTGCCATCGATAAGACCCTCAGGGTAAGCCAGCAGCGCCTTGAGCATCTCAGCCACCTGGCCTTGCTCGTCCGGTTTCAGGATGAGGTGGCGGCGCTGCTCCATGAGCGCCTTGGCGAGCGGCTTCACGAACAATCGCTCGGGCAGACGGAAGCGGCTTATCCCGCTCAAAGTCTTGTGGCCAGCGGCATCGGTGGCCTCGAGCGCCAGCTCGACCATGAAGCCCGCCCACGGATGCTCGGTGAGATCGGCACTGGTGCTGGCGGCTTCTTCTTTCGGCGAAGCCTTGCGCAACGAAATGGGGAATTTCGGCGCATCGTAGAGGAAAATGCCGTTGCCATCGATGCCAAGGCCATCATCCTGGGTATCGGACAGGGAAAATTCCGCGACAATGCCAGTGACGCCGTAATCGTCGGCGGCCTTCCATTTCACGGTGAGCGTGCCAGAGCTATCGCCCTTGGGCTCCTCGGTCACCGCCACGGTGGGCGGCAAATCGGCACGGAGCGTGATGCGCCACGACGCTATTTCCGTGCCGCCGTCCATGACTTTCACAAATGCAGGTCGGGTGAGCCTGGTTTCGGACTGGAACACGCCGCCGGTCGATTTGCTGGTGGAGGCTAATCCAGTGATCTCGGGAGCGTTGGCATCTGCACCGTCGTGGAAGGTGACGCGCGGCTCACCGGCGCTCGAAAGGCGGAGCGCCAGCATTGAATTTTCAGGGACGATAATTTCCTTATCCGTCTTGAGCCGCTCGACCATGGCCGGGCTGGTCAGCATGATGGGCGCCTTGCCGGTGTAGGTAGGCGGTTTCAACCAGGCATCGAGGGCTATGCCCTGGGCCACGGCGCGCGGGGCCACGGCGAATGAATCCCTGAAATTGCCGGAAAGACTTCCCTGCCCCAGAATCACGCTGGCCAACAATGCGAGTGCCGCGGGCACCCGCAGGGCCCGCCCATCGAGATCGCGCCAGGTGGAGCGGGGCTGGCCGACGCGCAGGGTTTCAAGCTGGCGGAGCTGGCGGAGCTTGTGCTCCTGCCAGATCGACAGTTGCAGCGGGTCTGCCGCACCGTCCTTGGCGAGGCGGTCGTCGTGGGCGGAAACGGGGCGGTGGGCGAGTTGCGACTGCGCCTCGATCCGCCGCATGGCGGCATGGCGCGAAGGCCAAACCAGGCGGACCAAAGACTTGAGCGACCACAGGAAGGCCAGGGATAAAGCTAAAACAATCACCACCCGCGCCGCCACGGGAAGTGCTGGCAGGAGGCCGGAAAAAATCAGGGAAAACAACGTGGCGGCAACAAGCATCGGCCACAGCAGCGCTGTCCAGACGCGCTCAAAGCCGATCGCGAGGCGGGCCGCGGCGATCTTGCCGTCGATTTTCCTGGAGCCTGAGGCGGACATGTCGCCAGCATCCTAGCACAGAAGGGCAAAATTGTGCCGTAGCATTCCCATCACAATTACGGCAGGCTTAATCCTTCTCCTGCCATGCCGCCAGCCGGTCGAGGCCGATCAGTTCGTCATAGCTTTGGCGCGGCCGCACGAGAGCCCATCTCGCGCCATTAACCAGGACTTCCGGAACCAGCGGCCTTGTGTTGTAGGTTCCCGACTGCACGGCGCCATAGCCACCGGCCGTCATGACGGCGAGGAGATCGCCTTGCGCCACCTTGGGCAAGCGCCGCGCCTTGGCCAGATAGTCCCCCGATTCGCATACGGGTCCCACCACATCGGCTTCCATCATTATGCCATCGGCAGATTCCGCTACGGGGATAATATCGTGCCAGGCATCGTAGAGCGTGGGCCGGATCAGATCGTTCATCGCCGCGTCCTGGATGATGAAGTGCTTTACGTCGCCTTCCTTCACATAGATCACGCGCGAAACGAGAATGCCGGCGTTGCCTACGATCATGCGGCCGGGCTCCAGCATATATTTGAGACCAAGGTGGCCAAGCGTGCGCTTCACCATGGCAGCATATTCATCGGGATGGGGCGGCACGTCGTTGGTGCCGCGGTAGGGCACACCCAGCCCGCCGCCCAGATCGAGATGGTGGATAGTATGGCCTTGCGCTTGCAAGTCCTTGGTCAGGCGGGCCATGAGCTTGTAAGCCTGTTCGAAGGGCTCGAGTTCGGTGATCTGGCTGCCGATATGCATGTCGACGCCGATCACATCGAGCGCCGGAAGCGCCGCGGCGCGGGCATAGACCTGGGATGCCCTCTCGTGGGAGACGCCGAACTTGTTTTCCGCCGTGCCGGTGGTGATTTTTTGGTGGGTTTTCGCATCGACATTGGGATTGACGCGGATCGACACCTTGGCGCGCTGGCCGGTGCGGCTTGCGACACTCGACAAAAGCTCCAGTTCGGGCTCCGATTCGATAT
>JACMJT010000537.1 GCA_014380505.1 Hyphomicrobiales bacterium
CAGATTCTGAAATCGCTGGGTGCCGAAGTGAAAATGGAGGGCGACACCGTGACCGTGCAGGCGGCGAAGATCAAGCCGTACGGCGACTACGATCTGATTCGGAAAATGCGCGGCTCGGTTTGCATCATGGGACCGTTGCTCGGTCGCCTGCACAAGGCGACCGTCTCACTGCCCGGCGGATGCATCATTGGCGCACGGCCCATTGATCTTCATTTGAAAGGTTTCGAAGCCTTGGGCGCCAAGATTGTCATCGAAGGCGGCTACATCCGGGCCACCGCGCCCAGGCTGCAGGGGGCAGACATGTTTCTGGGCGGACGAGCCGGTCCAACCGTTTTGGGCACGGCGAACGTGATGATGGCAGCGGTTTTGGCGGAGGGCGTCACGATCATTGAGAGCGCCGCCTGCGAACCCGAAGTGGTGGACCTCGCCAATTTCCTGATCGCCATGGGCGCCAAGATTTCGGGCGCAGGCGGACCGACCATCACGATCACCGGGGTCAAGGAATTGCATGGCGCGCATCACGAGGTGATTCCCGACCGCATTGAAACGGCGACGTTTGCCATTGCGGCGGCGGCGACCGATGGCGAAGTGACCATTCACGGCGCGCGACCGGATCACATGCACGCCGTGCTCGACAAATTGCGGGACGCGGGCGTCAAGGTGGAGCGAATCGGCGCGGCCCTGCGAGTCAAACGCGGGAGTCGGTTGAAGCCCGTGGACATTACGACGCTGCCTTATTCCGGCTTCCCAACCGATGCGCAGGCGCAAATGATGGTTTTGATGACGTTGACCCATGGCATCAGCATCATTACCGAACGGATCTTTGAATCACGGTTTATGCACGTCAGCGAACTGGCCCGCCTGGGAGCGGATATTGCGATTGAAGGACCTAGCGCCATTGTCAAAGGCGGGCGGCCCTTGAGCGGCGCGCCCGTCATGGCGAGCGATCTGCGGGCGTCGGCGGCGCTGGTGATTGCCGGCATGGTGGCCAAAGGAACAACGCAGGTGAACCGCATCTACCATCTGGATCGCGGCTATGAGAAAATCGACGAGAAGCTGAAAGGCCTTGGTGCCCGGATCGAACGCGTGGAGGAAAAATGAAAACGTTGATGTGGATCATCCTGATTGCCGGCCTCGGTTTTGGCGGCATGAAGTTTTATGAGTTCTGGCAGTCGCTGAAGGCGAAACAGAAGAACGACGGGGCTCCCGCCGCCTATCAGGCGCCAACGCCCCCGTCCGCCACGGCCGCCCCGACGAATCAGTCAGCGGCCCTGCCCGGACTGACCCCGAGTCTCGAGCCCATTCTCGCTGCGTCCTACAAGCGCGGCGTGGTGGGACTGCGCGATTTTATTGCGACCTATGGACGGACCGTGCAGGACCCGCGACTGGCGTCGATCGAACTCGACTATGTGGTCCTGGTGGCCAAAAACAATGTGGCGGAAGCCCGCAAGGTTTTTGACCGGGTCAAAGCGCGCACCATACCCGGATCACCCGTTTACGAACGAGTGAAGCAGCTCGAAAACACCTACGGCCAGTAGAGGATGGGCCACAAGAATTGGGTGTGGCTGCACGTCTTCCCGCATGGAGTCCCGCCTTCAGGCGGTACAGTTCACGAGCGTGACGGAGCGCCGAGCATTGCTCGGCATCGCGGGTCAGGACGTTCCAAGGCCGAACAATGCTCGGCGCTCCTAACTTTACCATCACCGAAAAAGACGATTATTCGGGGACTTTCGACTCGCTTGAAATTGCCCTTACCCCGCCGGCTGAAGCCGGGACTACAAGCCTTCCAGGCCTATCCGCCGTCTCACTCGCTCAGAATCACACCCTGTCAAGGATTGAATAGATTCGGCTGGCGCCCTCCGACGGTTGACCATATCTTCACAGCGAAATCTCTCATCCCAATTCGCACGTATGGATATTGTCTTTAACTGCGCAAACTGCCAGCAGGAGCTTGCCATTGATGCAGAGGAGACGGGCTCGGAGCTGCAATGTCCCACCTGCGGCAACACCCTCACCGTTCCGGCACCCACCGAAGCCAACACCCAACCAGGAGCCATCGCCCCACCTCCGTCGGCATCACCACCGCCCCCTTCACTTCCGCCTCCTCCGCCCGCTCCTGAGAAGGTTTTTTCCGTGCCACAGCGCACCACTCCGGCGGAAGCCTTGATTGAGAAACCGAAACCCTCCCTGGAAGTCGCCGCCAAGCAGGGCGATCGCATCCGCGTCAAGACCATCAAGCACGGCGATTGCGTGGATATCTCAAAAGACAAGTTCGACGAAATTGTCGGAGAGTTTATCGCCAAGACCGGTTACGACAACATCATCAGCATGACACCATTCAGCTACAGCCATATCGCGCATGGCGGGAGCACGTTGCTGACAGACTATGCGCTGATGATCATCTACAAAGGTTGACCGGGGACTGGCTCTCAACCCGGCGGCCGGCCGGTGGAGTCCCGGTTTTTTTCCGGATGATCCTTCTCGAATGGCTGCTTCAGCGCCCGCCATCCGCCATCCATCAATTCCTCACCAACGTCAGAAACGGCATGGGTCTGACGTCGCAATGTTCGCAGTGATTCCCGCGCAAACCGTCCCAGTCCGCGCGGCGTAA
>JACMJT010000538.1 GCA_014380505.1 Hyphomicrobiales bacterium
CACGCTGCGGTGGCGCGGGCGAAGTCTAGATCATAAGTTAAGCCATCAATGGAAACACTAAGGATTCGCCTGCGCGAACGTAACCATGGCATGCGCTGAATGAAGAACTTCACAAATCTAATCTGCCTAATCTGGGCAACCGGGATCGCGTTTTGTGCTGAAAAGGCCAAGGACGCCGGAGAGCTTTTTGTTTTTGTTGGCGAAAAGATCACCGTTGAGGAAATCAAAGCACATCCCGGATCATTCGATTATGTGTTTCAGGCGCGGTACCGCGTCTTGCAGGAGCATATCGGAAAGCTGGGTGCAGAGACCATCGAGTTTGTGGCTTACGATCACTACGGATCGCCGGGATTCTCGAAGTACCAGCATGTGCTCCTTTATGTGGTGAAATTGGACGGCAAATTCTATCATGAAAAGTATCTGTTCGATCCACTGTACAAGACCGTCGAGGGACTTTGGGCCGGGCCCTATTCAACCCAGGACTTTCGACATCCATCCAATCTGAACACCACCGTTCGTCCGGTGAAAATGAAGTTTGTAGAAGACGTTTCCTATTCCGTCGAAGGCATGCCCGATAGTGAAATTCAGCGCTATTTCCCAACTCCCTACTACGAAGTCATTCAAGGAAGGGCGGTGGCAAGATACGGGCTCTTCATCGAGGGACTGTTCCAGTTGCAAAAAGACGGGGTGCTCAAGGCAAGGGGTCGTTTCTAAAGAAAAGCAGGCCATATCGAACAGTTGGCGGTCGAAACTGCACTTGCGCGGCGCATTTGCCCCGCTAGTTTATCCCCGTGAGCACCGTCGAGGGAATCAAGCAGGCCATCGGGCAACTGTCGGCGCCGGAGCAGGAGCGTCTGCTCGAGTGGCTCTATGCACGGGAATTGAAGCCGGCGCATGCGGTCATGGAGGGCATCGCCGCGAGTGAAACCGATGTGGCGGCCAGTCGGGTGTTCACTCAAGCCGAGGCCAAGTTGCGCCTGGCCTTCTCGAACTATCGTGAGGGCCGACTCTCCACGCGGCAGTGCGCCGAACTCGCGGGCCTTTCCCGCGACCGCTTCATGGACGAACTGGCCCGGCATAGGATCGAAGCGCCCTACACGGTCGCGGACCTGGATGCCGACCTGGCAAGCTTGGACCGGCTTGAGCGCCCGTGATCGTCGTCGGCGACGCCTCGGTCTTCATCGCGCTGGAACGCATCGGCGAGCTGCCCCTGCTGGCTGCGCTGTTCGGTGAGGTGCATGTGCCCGATGCCGTCTGGCAGGAGTTGTGCGCCCGCCCCGGCCCAACCTCCTCCCCTCCGGCCTGGATCATCCGTCACACCCTGTCCTTGCCGCACCCGACTGCGGACTGGCCGGAATCGCTGGACGCCGGGGAGAGCGAGGCAATCCATCTAACCCGGCTGCTCGCGGCCGAGCTGTTGCTCATCGATGAAAATGCCGGGCGGACCGTCGCGCGACGCCTCGGCTTGACCGTAACGGGCGTGGTCGGTGTGTTGCTGGAAGCCCGGCGGCGCGACAAGGTGCCGGAAATCAGAAAGCTGCTGGATCGTTTGCGCCTGTCTGGCTTCTGGTTGTCGGACCTGGTTTATCAAGAGGCGCTGAAGCGCGCTCGCGAGTAACCGGGCCTCGAGGGCCTGCTGGCGATTTTCATCCACGCCAACGAGAGCCCCGCGACCTCGAACAAAAAATTCTCCGGCCTGCTGCCGTGGGTGGACTGGGTCTTCGGCACGATGCACCTGCCGAAACGCTTCCCGGCCAGATACGGCATCGATGAGCCGATGCCGAAGAGCTACCCGGATCAGCTGGCCCAGCCGTTCCGCCGGCGCAAATAAGCGCTGCCGCAAATCCCCTGCGCCTGCGGGGCCCAACGGTCGGCCGCCAAGCCGTTCACTTAAGCAAAATCGCGTATAAGTATCTGAGTGCCACAAGCCGGGCTTGCAGCGCGGCTCCGACCTGGCAATCCTCCCGGCCCACACACGCCCGCCCCGATGAAAACTTTCCGTCTGTTCGCCGCCCTGCTGGTTGTTGCTCTCATCCCCGCGCCGGTTTTCGCCCAGGACAGCGGCGAGATTGCCGCCCTTCTGGCCAAGGCCCGCCGCGGCAATGGCATCGCCCAGTACAACCTCGGCCTCGCCTACTCCGAGGGCAAGGGCGTCACCGCCGATCCCATCGAGGCCTATGTGTGGCTCTCCCTCGCCCGCGAAAACGGCGCCCGCGGCCGCGCCCTCGACAATCTTTCGGGCACTCTGGACAAGGC
>JACMJT010000539.1 GCA_014380505.1 Hyphomicrobiales bacterium
CAATGCCGCAATCTCATCATATTCGACAGTAACGAGGGGATGGGCCTTGAGCGTTTCCGTGATTTCCGCCGAGAAAGCCTCGCGGTCCACCGCAAGCGCCCCGCCTGCGGGAACCTGATGCCGGTCAGCAGTCGCCATGATTAGCGAACCCGCTGTGCGCATCTCCCAATGCAAAAGCCCAACCGCATTCTGGTCCGCGTCATCGGAGCGGAACGAGTTGGAACACACGAGTTCGGCAAAGCCTCCGGTCTTGTGGGCATCGGTGCCCACCTTGGGCCGCATCTCGTGCAGCACCACAGGAACCCCCGCTTGCGCCACCTGCCAGGCCGCTTCGGAGCCAGCCATTCCGGCCCCGACAATATGAATAGGTTGTGTCATGGGGTGGGGTTAGCACGGAGCGGCGAAGCATTTCAAATCAATCGCCGTTGCGCTATGCTTTCCGCCATGAAAATTGATGGAAGCTGCCACTGCGGGTTTTTAACTTTTGAAGCGGAAGTCGATCCGGACTCGGTCGAGGTTTGCCACTGCGACGATTGCCAGACGCTTTCCGGTTCAGCCTTCCGGGTCATCGTACCCGCAATCGAAGGCAGTTTCCGGCTCCTCTCCGGCGTCCCCAAAACCTATGTGAAGACGGCCGCGAGCGGCAACAAGCGCATCCAGGCCTTTTGCCCGGAGTGCGGAACCCCGATCTATGGGACGGCTGCGGACCCGAACTCGAAGTTCTTCGGGCTGCGTGTGGGTGCAATCCGCCAGCGCGACGCGCTCGTGCCACAGGCCCAATTTTGGCATAGGTCAGCCCAAAGTTGGGTAGGCCAATTGGGCGAACTGACAAGCTTTGAAACCGAATGACACGCTATTCAACAGCTCTCCCGCCCCATGCAAGTTAAATAATCTCACGGCTTGCGGAATGCTCCGGGGAGAGGCATGAGAAGCCAAGGAGTGCCTCCATGTCATCGATCCTTGCCGACCTCGCAACCGAGCTTTCCGCCATCCGGGCCCAGTCCCTGTGGAAAACCGAGCGGCCCATCCTGTCGCCGCAAAGCGCCCATATCGAGGTGGACGGCCACCGCAAGGTTCTGAATTTCTGCGCCAACAACTATCTGGGTCTGGCCGACCATCCCGCCCTTATCAAAGCCGCCAAGGACGCCCTCGACAGCCACGGCCTCGGCATGGCGTCCGTGCGCTTCATCTGCGGCACGTCAGACCTTCACACCCAGTTGGAAGCCCGCATCGCCAGTTATGTGCAAATGGAAGACGCCATTCTCTATGCCGCCTGTTTTGATGCCAATGGCGGCGTGTTCGAACCGCTCTTCGGCGAGCCGGACGCCATCATTTCCGATGCCCTGAACCATGCCTCGATCATTGACGGTATCCGCCTGTGCAAAGCGGCGCGCTATCGCTACGCCAATGGCGACATGGCAGACCTCGAAACCCAGTTGAAGAAAGCTCGCGCCGAAAACAAGCGCCGTGTCGTGATCGTCACCGATGGCGTGTTTTCCATGGATGGCTATTTCGCCAAGCTGGGTGAAATCAGGAAACTGGCGGACACCTATGACGCCCTCATCCTCGTCGATGACTGCCACGCCACGGGCTTCACAGGCCCACAGGGCAGGGGAACGCCCGCCCGCGCCCGGATCAAGGTTGACATCCTCACCGGCACATTGGGCAAGGCGCTGGGCGGTTCTGCAGGCGGCTATATCGCGGCAGCAAAGCCCTTCGTCGATCTGATGCGCCAGCGCTCGCGCCCCTATCTTTTTTCCAATGCCCTGCCGCCACCCATCGTTGCCGCCGCCATCAAGGCCATTGATCTGGCCGAGCACGGCGATGATCTGCGCGCCAAGCTTTTTGACAATGCCAAGCGCTTCCGCGCCGGCATGAGCAAATCCGGTTTCAATCTGTTGGAAGGTGAGCACCCGATCATTCCGGTGATGTTGGGCGAAGCCAAACTGGCCCAGGACATGGCGGCGAAACTTTATGAGCGCGGCATCTATGTGACGGGCTTCTTCTTTCCCGTCGTGCCGCAGGGCAAGGCGCGGATCAGGACGCAAATGTCCGCCGCCCATTCAAGTGAAGACATTGATACGGCCATCGCGGCCTTTACCGCCGTTGGCAAGGAACTGGGAGTCATCTGATGCGC
>JACMJT010000070.1 GCA_014380505.1 Hyphomicrobiales bacterium
CCTTCATCCTGCTCGGCGGCTGGGCACAGTTTGCACCGCAAGCCTACGCCCAGGTCACCGACCAGGTCATGGCGAAGCTGAAGAGCAAGGAGCTCATCATTGTGGCAGGCGACGTGCTGCCGCCGCAGATCGACGCCCTGAAAGCCGGACGCAGCCACGCGCAAGTCGGACAGCGCCCCTTCGAAATGGGCTATCGTGCGCCGACCGTCATGATCGAGCTGATCGAAGGCAAGAAGGTTGCCGATCCGGTGTTCACCGGCCTTGACGAATGCACGGCGGAGAACGTCGGAACCTGCCTCGCCAAATAGTTGACGCGGTCAAGGGAGCGGGCGGCGAACGCCCGCTCCCTCACGGCTAGCCGGCGCTCGGAAACCGCGTCCGGATTGAGCGTCGGCTGACTAAAAGCAATCATCACACGGAGCTGAACGACATATGCACAGCAATCGATATGCCCGCTTTCCAAGTCTTGAAGGGCGTCCGGTGCTCATCACCGGCGGCGCCACCGGCATCGGCAATGCGCTGGTCAGGGCGTTTGCCAAGCAGGGCGCCAAGGTCGGCTTTCTCGATATCGAGGCCGCCGCCGGTCAAAAGCTTGCTGAGGAGCTGACGTCTGAGGGGCATACGGTGCTGTTCGAGAGGTGCGATCTCACCAACATCGCCGCGCTGCGCGACTCGATCGCCGCCCTGGAGGCCAAGAACGGCCCCACCCTTGCGCTCGCCAACAACGCCGCCAGCGACACCAGGCATCCCTGGGAAGACGTCACCCCCGAATATTGGGACGAGCGGCTGGCCGTCAATCTCAGGCACTTCTTCTTTGCCATCCAGGCCGTGGCGCCAGGCATGATCGCGGCAAAACAAGGGTCCATTATCAATTTCGGCTCGGTGTCCTGGCGCCTGAAGCAGGGCGGAATGCCTGGCTACACCGCATCCAAGGCGGCCATTTACGGCATGACGCGGGGGTTTGCCACCGACCTCGGCAAGCATGGCATTCGCGTCAATACGCTGGAGCCCGGCTGGGTGATGACCGAGCGACAACTCAAACTCTGGGTGACGCCGGAAACCGAAAAGCAAATCGACGCCGGGCAAGCCTTGAGCGGCCGCGTGATGCCGGACGATCTGGCTCGCGCCTGCCTGTTCCTCGCGTCGGACGACAGCGCGATGATTTCGGCCACCGTCCTGACGGTCGATGGCGGTTGGACTTGATCATGGAGTGAAGCCTGCAGCAGGGGCGCGTTTGCCCCGATCGTCTTTGCCCGCAAAAAACAACCACGGGCAAATTGTCTCAACCACAGGGAGGTTTTTGCATGAAACGTCTGGCATTGGGAAGCATGGCAGTGATCGCCGCCTTGGCGGTCGGCTCGGCCCATGCGCAAGAGAAGAAGAGCCTGGCATTCGTCGTCAACGGCGCGTCCGACTTCTGGAAGATCGCCGAAGCCGGCGTCAAGAAGGCCCAGGCCGAGCTGCCGAAATACGAAATGTCGCTGAAATATCCCGAGCAATCCGCCGCCGCGATCCAGCAGCGCCTGATGGAC
>JACMJT010000071.1 GCA_014380505.1 Hyphomicrobiales bacterium
CTCCCCAGATGATCGATACGGTTTTCGATCTGATCGCGGGCTTGCGCAGCAGCGGCCTTACGATTCTTCTGGTTGAACAGAACGTGGCATTGGCGCTGGAGATCGCCGACCGCGCCACCGCTCTCGCCAACGGCGAAGTCGTTCTCGCCGGCACGGCGAAAGAGCTCGCGGACTCCGATCTCGTCCGCCAAGCCTATCTCGGAGCCTGACGATGATCATGCAGCAGATCATCAACGCCATAAGCCTCGGCGGCATCTATGCGCTGCTGGCGTTGGGCCTGGCAGTGGTGTTTTCAATCGTCGGCCTGATCAACTTCGCCCATGGCGAGCTGATGACCGTGTCGGGCTACGCGCTGCTCGCCTCGCTGTTTCTCGGATTTTCATTTCCGGCAGCGGTACTGGTGGCAATCGCCTGCGGCGCGTTTGCGGCACTCGCGATGGAGCGCGTGGCGTTTCGCCCGATGCGGGGCGCGAGTGTGACGAGCCTGCTGCTAACGAGCTTTGCCATCTCCAGCTTGCTCAAGGTGCTGTTTCAGAACGGCGTGTCGGCGCGCCCCAAACCCGTGTCCATGCCGGACTGGATGACGGGCGCCTTCTATATTGGCGATATGACGGTGGGCGTCGGCCCGGTCATTTCAATAACGGTTTCGGTGATCGCCCTGATTGCGCTTCAAATCTTCTTGCGGCGGACGGTGACCGGAACGGCAATGCGCGCTGCTGCCGAGGATTTCGATGTGGTGCGCCTGATGGGAATTCCAGCGAACCGCATTATCGCGACCGCCTTCATGCTGTCGGGCCTGCTGGCGGGTCTTGCCGCCATGCTGTGGATAGCCCAGCGCGCTTCTGTCGACCCATTGATGGGTTTCACGCCCGTGCTCAAGGCTTTCATTGCCGCCGTTGTGGGTGGACTGGGCAGTTTGCCGGGAGCTGTTGCCGGCGGGTTTCTGCTAGGCGTGATCGAGGTTCTCCTGCAGGCCACTCTGCCGGCAGGGCTTGCCCCCTACCGCGACGCAATAGTGCTGTCGGGCGTCATCGCAGTACTCTTGGTCCGGCCCGAAGGCCTGATCCCGGCAGTCCGCTCCCAGCATAATTGAACACCGGATCGGATTTCCGTGGGAAATTCTCTCACCCCGAATGTTATTGACTGTGTTCCCGTTTTGTTCTTGAATGATTTCATGCAACCCGCTTTTTGGATCGTTTCTCCGGTTTCCGTCTGCGTCGCATGAGTGTGAGAACCACATGCGTGCGGAAAAGATAGCAGCCCTCAGGGCTTCCCTCGCCGGGCCGGGATCGGAGGAAAGATTTGCCCGCATTCCGCTCGGCCACGGCGCAGCCGATCTTTGCCTGAAGGGCGGGCTTGAGCGGGGCGCGCTCCATGAAGTTTTTGCCGCAACCGGCCATGAAGCGGCAGCCACGGGTTTCGCAGCCGGGCTCGCCGCCCGCGTGGCTGGGAGCAAGCGCCTGCTGTGGATACGCCAGGATTTTTCCGCGCTCGAATTTGGTGAACTTTCAGCGACAGGCTTTCTCGAATTTGGCCTGGATCCGGCGCGCCTGCTCCTGCTCTGTGTGGCCGGAGCGGCAGATGGCCTTCGCGCGGCAACCGATGCGCTCTCCTGTGCGGCACTTGGCGCCGTCGTGATTGAGATTCCGGGAAAACCGAAAACTCTTGATCCGATGGCCAGCCGGCGGCTGACGCTGGCCTGCGCGCAAAAGACCGTCACAGCCTTTCTCCTGCGTTTCGGCGCGCAGCCGGAAGCCAGCACCGCGGAGACCCGTTGGCTGGTACGCGGTGGATCTTCGCCGGCACAGGAAGAAAACTGGGGCCATCCGGTTTTCGAAGCAGGTCTCATCCGCAACCGGCACGGGCGGACGGGGCAGTGGGTTATGGAGTGGAATTGCGATGGTGGTATCTTCCAAAAGCCAGCGGCGAATATTGGCGCTGTGGTTTCCGCGCCTCCCGACCGACAGGCTGCAACGGCATGGAAAGGCGCTGAAGTCACCTGCCGGATTGCTCTCTGAAACGGCGCGTGAAGTGCCGCCTCTGGCGGTTGTGGCAAAAGTGGACAATGCGCTCCGCCTGTCGGCTGTGGACCGCAAGGCGACGTCGCTGGGGCTTGCCATTGGTCAGCCGCTCGCCAATGCGCGCGCGATGCTGCCGGCACTCAAGGTTGTGGCGGCAGATGAGCCGGCCGATTTGAAGCTGCTCGCGCGTATCGCCGACTGGTGCGACCGCTTCACGCCCTACGTGGCGCTGGATGTCCCCCGTGGCCTTCTGCTGGATGTGACAGGCGCCGCCCATCTTTTTGGCGGCGAGCAGATGATGCTCAACAGGATTCGTGAAAGCCTGCATGCCCAAGGCTTCGCAGTACGGGGCGCCATGGCCGGAACCGCGATGGCGTCCCGCGCCTTCGCCCGCCACCGCGATGGAGCAATCATAGCATCCGGCGAAGAAGCAAAAGCGATAGCACCGCTTCCCATCGAGGCGCTCAATCTTGACACCGTCACCACCCATGCGTTCCGCCGCGCCGGCCTCAAGACAGTGGGGCAAGCGGCCAGCCGCAAACGGTCAGAGCTTACGGCGCGCTTTGGCGCCGCCACGGTCACCACGCTCGATCAGGCGCTGGGCCACGCCGGAAAACCGGTCTCTCCGCGCCGTCCGCTTCCCGACTATTGGAAAGAACAAGGCTTTGCCGAGCCCATTGTCACGGAAGAGGCAATCCGCTTGACGCTCAAATCCCTGGCTACCGCTTTATCGAAGGTGCTGGAACAGCGCGGCGAAGGTGCGCGCCGCCTCGAAGCGGCGTTTTTCCGCGCCGATGGAGCGGTTCGGCACATCGCAATCGAAATGGGCACTCCCACGCGCGAGCCCGCGATCGTGGAACGGCTTTTCCGGGAGAAACTGGATGCGCTCGCCGATCCGCTCGATCCAGGTTTCGGCTTCGACCTCATCCGACTTTCCGCAAGCCGCACTGAACGGGCCGATTGCGAAACTGTGGATTTGGATGCTGGCGCCAGTGAGAAGAAGGAAATCGGCTTTCTGATTGATCGCCTGGCGGCGCGTTTCGGCAGCCATCGCATTCTTTCGTTCCAGCCGAACGGCACGCATATTCCCGAGGCGGCCTGGACGGCTGTACCGGCGCAATATTCGCAACCGTCGAAACTTTCCTGGGAGAAAATCCGGAGCGCCGGGGATGCGCCGCGCCGCCCGCTGCGCCTGTTCGCCAGGCCTGAACCTGTAATTCTCCTGACAACGGTGCCGGATTCACCGCATTTATGCTGGCGCCGGGCGCAGCATGCTGTGATGCAATGTGAGGGGCCAGAACGCATCGCGATGGAGTGGTGGCGCCACCCGGCGCCGCAACCGGCGCGCGATTATTTCCGCGTGGAGGATAGCGAAGGCCGGCGCTACTGGCTCTATCGTAACGGCGATTCCGAACAATGGTTTCTACATGGGCTTTTCGCATGAACGCCTATGCCGAGATCGCGGTGACGACAAATTATTCGTTCCTGCGCGGTGCTTCGCATCCGGAAGAATTGGTGCGGATGGCGGCCGCACTCGGCTATGCCGCCATCGGTATCGCCGACCGCAACACGCTGGCCGGTGTCGTTCGTGGTTTTACAGCGTTTCAGCAGATTGAAGGCGACAAGCCCAAACTGCTGATCGGCGCGCGCCTTGTCTTCATCGATGGCACGCCCGACATTCTCGCTTATCCCGCCGACAGGGCCGCCTATGGCCGCCTCTGCAGGCTGCTCAGTGCCGGGAAATTACGCGCACCGAAAGGCGAATGCCGCCTCGTTCTCCCCGATCTCCTCAAATGGCAAGAGGGATTGCTGCTGGTGATGCTGCCGCCCCATCCCGGCCAAAGGGAGCTGGCGGGAGATACTACCCAAAAATTCTGGAACGAAAGCCTCGCCTCGCAAGACGAAGAGGTGGGGGAAATACCGCGTGAAGCCCATGCCCGCTTGGATTCTGAGAAAATTCAACTCACTGCCGAAAGCCTGCGCCGCGTAGCACCCGGCCGGCTTTGGCTTGGGGTTTCCATGCCGTATCGAGGCGATGACCGGCGCCGTTTGCGGGAATGGCAGCGTGTGGCGCGCGCCATCGGTGTGCCGCTGCTGGCCACCAATAATGTGCTTTATCACTGTCCTGAACGGTGCGAGTTGCAGGATGTCGTCACCTGTATTCGCGAGCATGTCACGCTGGACGAGGCAGGCCGTCTTCTGGAAGCCAATGCCGAGCGGCATTTGAAAGCGCCGGATGATATGGCGGAGCTTTTCCATGAAGCGCCCGACGCCATCGCCGAAACCATCCGCTTCGCCGATCGGATCACCTTCTCGCTCGATCAGCTCAAATATAATTATCCCGACGAACCAATACCGAAGGGAAAGACAGCGGAGCAGCATCTGCAAGAGATCACCTGGCAAGGCGCTACATGGCGTTATGGAGGCGTCATCCCGAACAAGGTGCGCGAGACGCTGGAAAAGGAGCTGGCACTCATCGCCAAAATGGAGATCGCACCCTATTTCCTGACTGTTCACGACATCGTAAGTTTCGCCAAGAGCCAGAATATCCTCTGCCAGGGGCGCGGCTCGGCGGCGAATTCCGCTGTCTGTTATGTGCTCGGTATCACCGCCGTCGATCCGATGCAGGTCGACCTCCTGTTCGAACGCTTTATCAGCCAGGAGCGCAGGGAACCGCCCGACATCGACGTCGATTTCGAACATGAGCGGCGCGAGGAAGTCATCCAGAATGTGTATAAGCGCTATGGCCGCCACCATGCGGCGCTGACCGCCACCGTCATCTGTTATCGTCCGCGGAGCGCCATTCGCGAAGCGGGAAAAGTTTTCGGCCTGACCGAGGACGTGACCGCAAATCTTGCCAGCGGCGTATGGGGAAGCTGGGGCAGCGAGCTGAAGGAAAATCAGGTCCGGCAGGGCAGGCTCGACCCGTTCAATCTGCTGATCGCGCGCGCGGTGAAGGCCGCCAACGGGCTGATCGGCTTTCCACGCCATCTCTCCCAGCATGTGGGCGGTTTCGTGCTGACGCATGACCGGCTCGATGAGATCGTGCCCATAGGTCCCGCGACGATGGAAGATCGGTATTTCATCGAATGGGACAAGGATGACATCGACGCGTTGCACATGATGAAGGTCGATGTGCTGGCGCTCGGCATGCTCACTTGCATCCGGAAAGCCTTCGACCTCATTCGCACCCACGGGGGTAAATCATATGATTTGGCCAATGTAGAGCGCGAAAGATCGGAGGTTTACGAAATGCTGCAAAACGCGGATGCCATCGGCGTATTCCAGGTCGAAAGCCGCGCGCAAATGAACATGCTACCGCGGCTGAGGCCCGCGGAGTTCTATGATCTCGTCATCGAAGTCGCGATCGTGCGCCCCGGCCCTATCCAGGGTGACATGGTTCACCCATATCTCAGGCGGCGCAGCGGTGCTGAGGATGTTGAATACCCGTCACCTTCGCCGGAGCACGGTCCGCCAGACGAACTGTTCAATGTGCTCAGCAAGACGAAAGGCGTTCCGCTGTTCCAGGAGCAGGCGATGAAGCTCGCCATTGTGGCCGCGAAGTTCACGCCGGAGGAGGCCAATGGGCTGCGCCGTGCCATGGCGACCTTCCGCAATGTGGGCACCATCGATAATTTCAGGGAAAAATTCGTGGGCCGCATGGTGGCACGCGGCTACAAGCGGGATTTCGCCGAACGCTGCTTCAAGCAGATTGAAGGCTTCGGTTCTTATGGCTTTCCCGAAAGCCATGCCGCGAGCTTTGCCCATCTCGTCTATATCTCGGCCTGGATCAAGAAGTTCCATCCCGCGGCCTTCGCCTGCGCGCTGTTGAACTCGCAGCCCATGGGCTTCTATGCGCCGGCGGAGATTGTGCGGGACGCGCGCGAGCATGAGATCGAGGTGCGCCATGTCGATGTGAATTTCAGCGATTGGGACAATACGCTCGAACTCCGCCCGGACGGTGCGCTAGCTCTTCGATTGGGATTTCGCCAGGTCGGTGGCTTCCAGGAAGATTGGGCGAAGACTCTGCTCAAGTCCCGCGGCAATGGCTATGACGCGGTCGGCGATGTCGCGCGGCGGGCGAAACTGCCGAAACGCGCACTCCTCATTCTGGCGGAAGCCGACAGCTTCCAGTCGATCGCCATGGACCGCCGCGAAATTCTCTGGGCCGTTCGCCGCATCGCCGACGGCGATGACTTGCCGCTGTTTGCCGCGCAATATGTCGAGGAACAGGCGGAAGAAAAGATAGCGCCCTTGCCGCCGATGCCCCTGAGCGAGCATGTTCTCGCCGATTACCAGATGCTCCGCCTGTCGCTTCGAGCGCATCTTATGTTTTTCCTGCGTGATCTATTTCGTGCTGAAGGCGCGCTGGATTGCGCGGAAATCTCCAAAGCCCCGGATGGCATTTCCGTTCGCTGCGCCGGCATCGTGCTGATACGCCAGATGCCGGGCGATGCAGGTGTTGTCTTCATCACGCTCAGCGACGAGGCGAGCGTCGCCAATGTCGTGGTCTGGCCCCGGCTGGTCGAAACCTTCCGCCGCGAGATCATGGGTGCCCGGCTGCTGCTGGTTGAAGGGAAGGTGCAGAGAAGTCCCGAAGGCGTCGTCCATCTCGTGGCGGAACGCATCTTCGACCGGACTTGCGAACTGGAGCGCCTGTCGGAAGACACGACAGAAGCCCCTTCTTTCAGCTCGCAAGGAGCCAGGCACCGCCACCCGCGCAATGTTCGGATCGTGCCAAAATCGCGGGATTTTCATTAGAAGCTTGCAGCCAGCCTAAAATGATCCAAGATTGAAATGATGCACACCCGGCTTGCCACTGTTCTTGCGGCCATCGATGCCGCCAATGGCCGTGACCCTGTTTCCGTCGTTGTCGATGGCTCGCAAGTGCCGCGCGCGCTGATCTATGGCCAGCGCATGTCGATGGTGCTGGCGGACTATCAGCCGGACGCATCCGAGGAGTTGCAGATTTCGGCACGTGCCCAGCACATTGAGCGCTGGGTCATTCCGCGGGAGTCCTATCCGGACGGGCGCATCGCCTATCTCAAATGGCGCAAGGATTTGCAGCACCACCATGCTCAACGGATGGCCGGGATCATGGGGGAAGCCGGATATAGCCCGGAGGCGGCCTTGCGGGTGGGATCGCTATTGCACAAGGAGCGGCTGAAATACGATGCCGAAGTGCAAACGCTCGAGGATGTGATCTGTCTGGTGTTCCTGCAATTCGAGGCGCCGGAGTTCATCGCCAAGCATGACGACGGCAAGGTCCGCGATATTCTCGCCAAGACGGCCCGCAAGATGTCGCCGCGCGGGATCGCGGAGGCAGCGAAGCTGACGCTCGACGCCAGACTGCAACGCCTCCTGAGCGAGGCGCTGGCGAGTTAACCATCAGATGTCGGCGAAGTCCTCGAAGCTTTCCTTGGGCGGCGCCATAACTCCATAGCCCCGGTCGCGCTGGCGCTGTTCCCGTTCGGCTGGGTCGCGGCCGATCTCGTCGCGAAGATCGGCTAGATCAATGAACTGGTCGGTCTGGCGCCGAAGATCGTCGGCGATCATCGGCGGGCGCGTGGTGAGCGTCGAGATCACCGTGACCCGGCGGCCCTTGGCCTGCACGGCGGCGACCAACGAGCGGAAATCGCCGTCGCCGGAGAACAGCACGATGTGGTCGAGATTATCAGAAAGCTGCATCACATCGATGGCAAGCTCCATATCCATGTTGCCCTTGATCTTGCGGCGGCCCATGGAGTCGGTGAATTCCTTGGCGGGCTTGGTCATCACCTTGTAGCCGTTATAATCGAGCCAATCGATCAGCGGCCGGATGGAGGAATATTCCTGGTCCTCGATCAGCGCGGTATAATAATATGCGCGAAGC
>JACMJT010000072.1 GCA_014380505.1 Hyphomicrobiales bacterium
AAGGCGCTCGGGTCGTAGTGCCCAAGGGTCTTACCTGAAGCTCCCGGAAGCCTGATGTACGTTTCATCAAACCCGCGGGACGCCGCATCCACTCCATCCAGATCACCGTCGCGAACAGGACCCCTTCGGGAGTGAACTATTCCCGTCTACCAAAACAAAAAGCCTATGTCAAGGAATATTTTTCATATTATGCGATAAAAAAGAGAAAACATAAGAATCTAATCATTTTCGGGAAAAAGCCCAGGCGCGTCAATCCCTCCCAACACCCGGCCTACGAATGTCCGATTAATCTCGGCTCCCTCCTCCAGGGCGCGGCGATCGATCTCCGCCACCAGTGTCCGCGCCGCTTCCAGGGACCGGGGCATCCGCACCACCAGATAGGAAATAACGGACGGCTCGACGGCCAACTGCCGGTCGGCGAAAAGCTTGACCAGCACCCCTCGCAACAGGTCGTCGCCGGGAGCCCCGATTTCGACCACGGGCATCGCCAGGAGCCGCGACAGGAGATCGGGAAGCTGGATGGCCCATCGGGGCGGGTGGCGGTCGCTGGTGAGGAGAATCCGCCCATCCTGCTGGCTCGCGTAGTTGAGAAGATGAAACAACGCCTTCTCGTCGAGGCGCTGGCCCGGAGCGTCCTCAAGGGCCAAGGCGCCACTCCCGAGCAGTGCTGGAATGGCTGGCTCCCTCAGGGCCGGGGCTGTGATCCGCATCGCTCCGGATTTCTGCCGCCAAACCTCAACCAGATGGGATTTGCCGCTGCCCGCGGGCCCCACCAGCAGAACCGCGTTGGAGGGCCAGTCCGGCCATTGATCGACCATCGCCACGGCCGCGGCGTTGGAGCCAGTTACCAGGAAGTCGTCCCGCCCTAGCGCCGTCCGGTGCGGTAGCTCCAGCGCCAGCTGGCGGGCGGGCTTGATCATTTGGCCCGCCGCCGCGCCGCGGGCGCGGGCCGCGGCACTCCCAGATAAAGGTCCGACCCCAGATATTGCCGGAGCCCAAAGCGCGCCAGAACACCCGCCGCCGCCGCCATGGGCACTGCCAGGAGAAGGCCCACGAAACCGAACATGTAGCCGAAGGCGAAAAGCGCGAACATGAGCCACACCGGGTGCAAGCCGACGCTTTGGCCCACGAGTTTCGGTTGCAGGATGTTGCCCTCGATGAACTGCCCCGCCACGAAAATGGCGATTACGATGAGGATGCTGCCGAAATCCGGCCAGAACTGCACCAGGGCCACGCCGATGGCCAGCACGCCGCCGGTGATCGCACCGGCATAGGGAATGAAACTGAGGAAGCCGGTGACGATGCCAATGGCTAAACCAAATTTGAGGCCCACGAGCGACAGGCCGATCGCATAGAAGGCGCCAAGGAACAGGCAGAGCGTGCCCTGCCCGCGAATGAAGCCGGCCATGGCCGCATCGATCTCGCGCGCCAGCCCCCGCACCGTTTCCACATGATCGCGCGGCACCCAGCTATCGACCTTGGCGACGATGTCGTCCCAATCGACCAGAAGATAGAACGCGACAATGGGCGTGATCACCATCAGCGCCACAAGATTGACCAAGGCCATGCCGCCGGAGAGGAGCGAGCCGAGCAACGTTACGATCCAGCCCGCCGCGCGGCCCGCGATATCGGATACGGAGCCTTGGATGTTGGTTCCGGAACTCGCCAGCATTTCTTTTAGCCAGTTGGGGGCCAGTTCGTTGAAGCGGACGGCGAGACCTTGCAGCAAAGCGGGCAGATCGCTGGCGAATTTGCCAATTTGGTCGCCGAGGATGGGCACGATCAAGACAAGGGCCAGAGCCAACACCAGAATGCTGAACAGGAGGATGGTGAGCGTGGCGGCAAGGCGCGGCAGGCCGAGGCGTTCCAGCTTGTCGGCCACCGGATCGAGGAAATAGGCGAGAACGATTCCGGCGATGAACGGCAGCAGAATGGCGCTCAGCAGCCACAGCACAAGGATGGCCGCCACCAGGGCGCCGATCCAGATCACGACCTGTCTTTGCAAGCTCATGGCGATTGGCTCCCGGAACGGCCGTTCGCCATATGGCGCACCCATTCGAGCAGGTAAAGCCCTCCCGAGAGCGCGGTCAAGATGGCGACAAGGACCATTCCCGCGAGAAGCAACGTCTCGTTGGCGATTGCAAGCGCCGCAGCCCCCAGCACAGCGACGACGAGCACGATCTGCCCCGCCGTGTTGATCTTGCTGATCATCGAGGGCCTGACTTTCACGGGTCGATCCATCAGCCACGACAGAATGAAGGCGCCGACGATCAGCACGTCGCGGCTCACCACAAGGATAACGAGCCATGGCGGCAGGACCGTGAGGAAGCCCAGCGTTATATAAACCGAAACGAGCAGCGCCTTATCCGCCACGGGATCAAGATAGGCGCCGAGCTCGGTGCGCAGATCGTAGCGCCGCGCGATATAGCCGTCGACGCCGTCGCTCACTCCGGCAACGACAAAGGCCAGGAACGCAAAGCCATAGGCACCCGAAATGATCAGCCAGACGGTGAAGGGAACCAGCAGGATGCGCGCGATGGTGATCAGATTGGGCAGGCTCATGGCGTTCGCCTTGCCGTGCCAAAAGTCCTCGCCCCGCGCAGCGGGGAGAGGAAGGGACCCATCGCGTAAGCGATGGGGAGGAGAGGGGCTAACGGTCGTTTTCCTGACACTCTGGCTCCGATCCAATTGAGTCAACCCGAAGACATAATCCGTTGGCCCCTCTCCTACCCCATCATGCTTCGCATGACGGGTCCCCTTCCTCTCACCGCTTCGCGGGGCGAGGACAATAAACCATGCTACATCGGCTGGATGACCCAGCTCTGGCCGATTTGCGACAAGGCCAGGCCCGTCCTCATCATGTTGTCCTGCAGCACGGGCAAATTATCGGTGTACATGAGCCGGATCACCGCGCCATCGGCCGATAGCGTCGAGACATCGACGCCGATGACATTGGGGGTGGAAAGAATGCGCGAGCGGATGCCGTTCCACTCCGTCGGGCTTCCGAACGGCACGGCGACCGCGATGGAGAGTGGCGCATTGGGATCTACGGAGGCTGCCTGGGCCTCGTTCTCCTTGTATTTTTCCATCATCACGGCATGGAACCGCTGGGTTGCCAATGCCGCCGACTGCTCGAGGCTGGCAGGCTCGGAAATGTAGGTCTTGTCGAAGGTAACTTTGCCCAGAGCCGTATTGCCGGACATCACCGCGTGAATGCCGCCGCCTTCCGCCGGTTCCGCCACCGCGACCACCAGGCTCGACGCGCCATACCGCCGGCGGATGGCTTCCAGCTTGATCGGATCGCCGTTGAGGGCATCCTCCTCCGTGAGCGTCTCGGTGTCCTCAAGGTCGCCAATGGGCACGATGATCGGCACGAGAGATTGCTCGGCCCGGAGATCGAGCCATGCCTTGCGCCACAGATTATCCTCCCACAGCTTTGAACCCGAGGGCTCGCGATAGACCGGCAGCACGATGATGGGCGAGGCCTGCCGGGTCGGCACGCGGATTCCATAGCCTTCCAGCAGGCGCTGAATCTTCCCCGGCAGGAAGCGGACGGTGAACGTGCCGATGTAACGGCCGGGGGAGGAATTCTCCTGCTCGATCGACAGCGATTTGAGATAGGCGGCGATTTCGTCCGGCTTGAGCTCCGTCAAGCCTTGGGCAATCTCCGCCGACCCGAGGCGTTCTATCAGTATGAAGAACGCCTTCACCTGCACGTCCATCAGGGCCTGATTCTTGGCCGTGGTGGCGTCCGTGCTGGTGACATCGATGGGAACGCCTTGCACGGCGAAGATATTGGTTTCGACCGGTCCCGCCGCCATCGCCTCGAATATCCCGACCCCTGCGAACAGCAGGGCGGCGAGCAAGGCTCGCCACGGGTGCAACACCGTCATTGCTTCAGTCACTCCACCGTATCCGGAAAACCGGCTCAACCAATACGCTTTATTCGGAAAGCGCTTCGCGCTATTGACGCCACAGCAGGCATAACCACAGAGAATTGGGGCAAACTAGCGGCATGGGCGTTGTGAAACAAGCGAGTCGCGCGCGGCTAACCTATGCCGATGCCGGTGTGGATATCTCAGCCGGCAACGCCCTGGTCGAAGCGATCAAGCCCTTGGCGAAGGCGACGCGGCGCAAGGGTGCTGATTCGGCCTTGGGTGGCTTTGGCGGGCTTTTCGATCTCAAGGCCTGCGGGTACCGGGACCCGGTGCTGGTGGCTGCCAACGATGGTGTCGGCACCAAACTCCGGCTCGCCATCGAGACGGGCAGTCATCGCGGCGTGGGCATCGACCTTGTCGCCATGTCGGTGAATGATCTCGTCGTGCAGGGGGCCGAACCCCTGTTCTTTCTCGATTACTTCGCCACCGGCAAACTCGACGTGGCCACGGCCCGCGAGGTGATCGCCGGAATCGCCGACGGCTGCAAGCGGGCGGGCTGCGCTCTCATCGGCGGCGAGACCGCCGAAATGCCCGGCATGTATCATGGCGAAGACTATGATCTGGCGGGCTTCGCCGTGGGCGCCGTCGAGCGCAAGAAAATCTTGCCGCGCAAAGACGTGGGGCCGGGCGATGTCATCCTCGGGCTGGCCTCAAGCGGCCCCCATTCCAACGGTTACTCGCTGATCCGTAAGCTTGTGCAACAGAGCGGCGTTAAATACGCCGATCCAGCACCTTTCGACAAAGGCACGACACTGGGCGAAGCCCTGCTCACGCCCACGCGCATCTATGTGAAATCCATTCTGAAGGCGTTGAAAGCCACGAGCGGCATTAAGGCCCTTGCCCACATCACCGGTGGCGGCTTCATCGAGAACATTCCGCGCGTTCTGCCGAAGGCAACCGTGGCCGAGATCGACCTCGATCTGGTGCCATACGCCAATGTGTTTGCCTGGTTGCAGAAAGCGGGAGGAGTGGCTGAGCGCGAAATGCTCCGCACCTTCAACTGCGGCATCGGCATGATCGTGGTGGTGAAAGCCAGCGATGCCAAACGTGTCAGCGCCTCGCTCACCAAATCGGGCGAGACGGTTGTGACCCTCGGCACCATCCGCAAGCGCCGAGGCCGCGAAGAACAGGTCGCCCTCGCAGGCCACCTCAAGGCACAATGAGAAAACTCCGCGCCGGCGTTCTCATTTCTGGCCGGGGCTCTAACATGATGTCCCTGGTCGAGGCGGCGCGTGCACCCGAGTACCCGGCAGAGATCGTCTGCGTCGTGTCTAACCGTCCGGACGCCAAGGGGCTGGATTATGCCGCCGCACAGGGCATCGCCACCAAAGTCATCGACCACAAGGTATATGCCTCGCGCGAAGCATTCGACTCCGCGCTCGGACGTCATCTCAAATCGCAGAATCTCGATCTTGTGGCCTGTGCCGGATTCTTGCGCTTCATGACGCCTGCTCTCGTTGCGGACTGGCAAGGCCGGATGCTGAACATTCATCCCTCCCTGCTCCCTGCCTACCCCGGGCTGCACACCCATGAGCGGGCACTGGCCGATGGTGCCAAGATGCACGGCTGCACTGTGCATCTGGTGACGAACGAACTCGATAACGGGTCGATTATTCTTCAAGCCGAAGTTCCTGTACTTCCCGGCGATACGCCCGATACGCTCGCCACCCGTGTTCTGAAAGAGGAACACCGCATCTATCCGGAGGCACTGGCGATGGTGGCCCGCGAGCTTCAGGCGAAGACGTCAACCTGAGGCGCGTTGGCTTCGCGCTCCGCTTCTTCCTGCCATTGCTTGAGCAATATCTTGCGCCGCATCGGGTATTTCTCGTCCAGCACCGTCATCGCCATGATCCGGTCGGTGCGGAACGACCGGAACGCCTGGCGCAATTCGCACCAGCCGATGATCAGACGCTGGGCATCGAAATAGGCAACCGCGATGGGCCAGATCACCCGCTCCGTTTCGCGGCCATCCTCACTGCAGTAACCAAGCGACACCTTCCGTCCTTCGCGGATGGCACTGCGCAGCAGCGCCACATTGACCCGGTCCTGCGCCAGGCGAAAATGCGGCGGCACCAGAAGTGCCGCGTCGAACAGGAAGGGCCGGAGCTTTTCCGGCAGCACCGAACCGATCTTGGCAACGGTATCCTGCGCGGCTCGCGACAAATCCGTGTCGCCCCGCCGCGCCACCCAGCGCAGGCCCAGCATCACCGCTTCCAGTTCATCGGGCGTGAACATGAGCGGCGGCAGGTCGAAACCTTCGCCGAGCACATAACCCACTCCCGCCTCGCCCCGGATCGGCACCCGGTCGGCGATCAGCGCCGCAATGTCGCGATAGACGGTGCGCAGCGATATTTCGAGTTCGCGCGCGATGACGTCGCCCGTCACCGGCCGGCGATGACGGCGCAGGATCTGAATCAATTGCAGCAATCGTTCCGCGCGTCGCATGGCCAGACCCTAGGCTAACACTGCTGACAACCGTTGTCAGCAGCATGGCAGTATGGGTCGTGGGTCAGTTTGAAGTTTTACTAAGGGCCATAAGCGGTCATTCGGCAATTAGCCTCGTGTCGTTACCAATTGCCATTTACTTGGCCGGCAAGATGTTTTGGTTCAGCCGAAATAGATTCGTTGGGTCGTATTTTGTTTTCAGCTCGACCAAACGGTCATAGTTGGCGCTACCGTATGAGGCGCGCAGCAATGCCTCGCCTTCCTCGCCCTGTCCGGGGAAGTTGAGGTAGGCGCCGCCCCGCGAAAAGGGCTTCATCTCGGCCCACGCCGCGCGTGTCCAGGCGATCGCGCGTTCGTTTTCGGCCGGATCGGTCCACGATGTGTCAAGGCTTAACAGGTAGGGCGCGCTACGCTCGCCCAAGGCGGTTTTCGCCGGATTAACCCGGTTCATGGCGCCGCCCAGATGCCAGAGCGCGATCAGTGCCCAGGGGCTCGGCCGGTCGAGCGCGCGCGCAACGATGCGCTCGATTGCGCCGTCGTCGAGGGTGTCGAGATAGAGTGATTTCCAGTAGTTCTGCCGTTCACCCTTGGCGAACAGAGGATCGAAAGCGGATTGCACACCGGCGTAGGGAACCGGCCCGCTGAGATCGAGCACGGGCGTGCCGAGGTCGCGCAAGGGCTGCAAAAGCCGCTCGCCATCTTCGAGCATGCCTGAGTGAACGGCAGCGGTGATGATCACGGGCGTGCCTTGCAATTCTTCGGGGAAGTTGGGGTGGGCCGGGATGCTCCAGATAAGGCAGTTCGACGATATATCCTCGGGCGCTGCGGCCATGAAATCGCGCCATCGGCGGATAACGTCGCCAGAATCCTTATTCAGGGGGTAGAAGGGGGCGCAGAGGGTCACCATCGGCCCGACCGAGTAAAGCTCGAACTCGAATGACGTCACCACGCCGAAGTTCCCGCCGCCGCCGCGAATGCCCCAGAACAGGTCGGGGTTCTTAGTTTTGCTGGCGGAGACCAAGTTGCCGTCGGCGGTCACGATATCGACCGATACGAGGGCGTCGCAAGCCATGCCGTGGTTTCGGCGCAACCAGCCCAGCCCACCGCACAGGGTCAATCCGGCGACGCCGGTGAGCGACACCACGCCGAGCGGTGCAGCGAGTCCAAAAGCCTGTGTCTCTCGGTCTACATCGCCGAGAAGCGCGCCGCCGCCGACGTGCGCCCTTCGCGCAGTCGGGTCGACACGCACGGCATTCATGGTCGATAGATCGATGACCAAGCCGCCGTCGCAAACTGCGTTGCCGGCAACGTTGTGGCCACCACCGCGCACGGCAACCAAGAGGTCGTGCTTGCGGGCAAAATTGATTGCGTCGATCACATCGGCCGCGCCTGAACATTGGGCAATGATCGCCGGGTGTCTATCGATCGAGCCGTTCCAAATGACACGTGCCTCGTCGTATCCTGCGTCGCCCGCAAGCAACGATGGGCCGCGTAGTCTACCCCTGAATTCCTCTACGGAACCGCTTTCGATCACGGTCCCCGGCCCGTCAAGCGTGGTTACTTGTAGATCATCCATGAGCTGCATCCCCTATTTGTAACCGATGAAAACTAAATTCGTCGCCCTTGACCGAGAAGAGGCGGAACCTTCAAAACAGAGGCAAATTTACCAATATCACCAAGAATGCGGCGCACCAAGCCGTTTCGAACGATTTGAATTGATGCGGTAACTCTTCCGAAGATCGTCGTCGGACGATGACCCTCACTCAAATTTCCGCTGTGGGTCAAAAGCGGCATTTCAAACTGACCCACTGTCGCAGTATGGTGGGAATCGCATCATGAAACGCGCCGCCAATGTGACGCCGTCTAGCCCCACACTCTCGGTTTATGAGGCGTATCCGGCCGCCATGAGGAAAAGGCTTCTGGTTCTTCGAAAGCTGATTCTCTCCACCGCTGCGGCGACAAAGGGCGTGGGCAAGTTGGAAGAAACCCTCTAGTGGGGCCAGCCGAGCTTTCTGACAACCCAATCGGGAAGCGGAAGCACGATCCGAATCGACCGGATAAAAGATGCCCGTGGGCAGTATGCCATGTACTTTCATTGC
>JACMJT010000540.1 GCA_014380505.1 Hyphomicrobiales bacterium
GCGCTACGGCCTGCCCCTGCGCTCGTCCAACTTCAGCGGCTCGAACATTCCGGATTTCGCTTCGGGATTTGAATCGGCCAATGCCGTGTTCGCGGCCCTCAGCGCCGGGTCCAATCTGCTGATGCATGCGGCGGGTTGGGTCGAAGGCGGCCTCTGCGCTTCCTACGAAAAATTCGTGCTCGATTGCGAAATCGTGCAAACCATGTCGCATATGCTGGAACCCGTCAAGGTCGACGCCGATACACTGGCGCTCGATGAAATCGCGGGAGTGGGCCCCGGCGGGCATTTCTTCGGCACGGAACGCACTATCGCCACTGTCGAGACGGCCTTCTACCGCCCGTTGATTTCCACGACGCAGAATTATGGCGCCTGGATGGAAGCAGGCGGCAAAAACGCCACCGACCGCGCCACGGCCATCTGGCAGGAGGCGTTGAATTGCTACACCGAACCCGCCATCGATCCCGGTATCCGCGAGGCGCTTGAGGCGTTCGTGGCGAAGCGCCGGGAAGACGGCGGCGCGCCAATCGATTGAGGGTCTCATGTCCGAGCAATTTCCCGCCCTGTTCACGCCGCTGCCACTTCGCCACAAAACGCTGCGCAACCGCATCGTGTTCGGCGCGCATACGGCCAATATGTCGGAGATGGGCCTGCCCGGTGAACGCCATCGCGGTTACTATGAAGAGCGAGCGCGGGGTGGTGCCGCGATGATCGTGGTGGAGCCCGTGCCGGTGCATCGCACGGCTGTTCTGACGCGCGGCAATTTCCGCCATTCGACCGACGAGATCATTCCGCATTTCCGCAAAATCACCGATGCGGTGCATAGCCATGGCGCGGTCATCTGCCACCAGCTTTATCATGTGGGCCAGCATGGCGATTTCGATAATTCCTATGAACCCAACTGGTCGCCATCGGGGCTTCCGTCATTTCACGATTCCGATGGCAGCCACAAAATGACCGAGGCCGAGATCGAGGAGATCATCGAAGGTTTCGTGCAGGCCGCGCGGCGCGCCAAGGAATCAGGCTTCGACGGCATCGAACTTTTTGCCGCATATAATGCGATCATTGATCAGTTCTGGCTGCCCTTCAACAATCGGCGCGACGACAGATGGGGCGGCTCCTTCGACAACCGCATGCGCTTCTCGCGCATCATCATGGAACGCATCCGCAAGATGGCGGGCGAAGATTTTATCATCGGCCTTGCCGTCAACATGGACCCGACCAGCGCTGTGTCCCAAACGACCGAACAACTGCAAGAAATCGTGGCTTGGCATGACACGCGCCAGCTCATGGATTATGTGACCTGCGGCACGGGGAGCTATTTTGCCCACCAAGGGATCATTCCCAACGTCTTTTTCGCCGACAAGCTGGGCGCGCCACATGCCGAAGCACTCAAACAGGTGGTGAAGCACGCCAAGGTGCAATGCGAAAGCCACATCCGCACGCCGGAAAACGCCAATCAGGTGGTGGCTTCCGGCCAGGCCGACATGGTGTCGATCGTGCGTGGTCAGATCGCCGATCCCCATCTTGCCAACAAGGCGCGCGAAGGGCGCCCGGAAGATATCCGCCCGTGCCTCTCCTGCAACCAGATGTGCTGGGGCAGGCGGTCGCGCGATTACTGGATTTCATGCCTCATCAACCCGAGTGCTGGCCGCGAGTTCGAATGGGGCGGCGACCGCTTCACGCCGGCGGCGAAACCCAAAACCGTGCTGGTGGTAGGCGGCGGGGTCGCGGGCCTTGAAGCAGCGCGCGTTGCAGCCGAGCGCGGGCACCGGGTGACATTGGTGGAGGCCTCCGACAAGCTTGGCGGGCAGTTCCGGCTCGCCGGCTTGCAGCCACGGCGCCAGCAGATCACCGATTTTCTCGATTGGTATGAGCGCCAGCTCGGCAAGTTGCAGGTGACAGTCAAACTCAACGCGCCATGGGACGCCTCGGAGGTGAAAACCTTCGGCGCGGATGAGGTCATCATCGCCACCGGATCGCAGCCCGATGGCAAGGGCTTCCAACGAGCCCTGCCGGAACTTGAGGCACTGCCCGGTCTTGAGCGCGGCAATGTCTGGAGTGCCGAGGATGTGATGAGCCGCACCGCCCGCTTGGGCAAACGGGTGCTCGTGCTGGATGAAACAGCGAACTGGAAGGGCGGTGGCACGGCGCTGCATCTGGCGGAAGCGGGACATGATGTAACAATCGTAACGCCGGCTGCTTCGGTGATGCTGGAAATGGCGCGCACCCATGCCGAGGTCAATCTGCGCGTTCGGCTACGGC
Source organism: Hyphomicrobiales bacterium (assembly GCA_014380505.1). Next base: position 2,263 of record JACMJT010000540.1, read on the forward strand.
AGTTGGGCGTGAAACTCAAAACCGAGGCGGCGGTGCGCGAATGGCACGGCGATGGCGCCACGGTCTTTTGCTTCGGCGGGCCAGACGAGCGGATTCCGGCGGATTCGCTGGTGATCGCCGCCACCAATGTTTCCGAAAGCGCCATTGCCGAAGAACTTGGCGTTCCGGCAATCGGTGACGCCATAGCCGCGCGCACGGCGGTGATGGCGATTTACGAGGGCCGTAAGCTGGCGATGCAACTATGAGTTAAATGACAGCTTGACGGTCACCGGTGTTTTTGGGTCAAATGCCCGTATGACTATCGCATTCCGCACCGCCGACACATTCGCGGCACATGCCGTTTGCGCCGCAGCCGGGTTCCGCGACGGATTGCGGGCGGCGCAATTCTATGTGCGCGATCTCTCCCATGCCGATGGCGGCCGCACACGGGACCGGCGCAACGTCACATTCCTGTCGAGCGTTGTTGCGCGGCTTGCCCGGCTCGCCGATTGGCTGATGACGTCGGGCGCCAACGCGGCCATCTCGCTTCTGCTGCCCTCCTGGCGCAAGCTGCCCTCGCCTTTTGCTCCGGGCATGATGGGTGAGGTGGCTGAGGCGGTGCGCCGCAACAGCTTGTTGCACAATCCGCTTTTCAACGCTTACTTCTTCCGCGCCGCGATTCAAATTATCGGGTACTATTCGGAGCCGCCTTATCTGGTGCTGGAACACCGCATCGACGCGGCCCGCCGGTTGCTGGCGCAGAATGAGCCGGTGCAGGCCCCCGATACTGAAACCGGTTTTCTGGCGCGGGTTCTTCTTGCTCTTGCCGACACGGCCCCTGTCGCCAAAGTGGGACGACCCCGTTCCGCGCACCGGCTTTTCGAGGAGATCGAACCCAATATCGCAGTGGCCGCGACGTCCTGCGTCGCGTTGTTGCTGGCGGGGCAGGGCTTGCCCATGAAAAATTTCGATGAAGACGCGTTCTTCGCCATCACCGGTGCCTTGATCCTGCCGCGCCTCAAAGCCATTTCCATGCTGATCGGCAGGCGGGACGTAGCTGGTCTGGCGCAGGAGCTGGCAGAGATAAGGGCGATGTATTGAGTGGCTCCGCCATGAAAATCGCGCTCGGTGGCGACAGTGCGGGAAAGCCTCTCATCGATGTAATCGAGGCCCATCTCAAGACAAAGCCCGGCCTCGCGGTTACCAACTTCAGCCAGCAGGGTTATTATGCCGATTTGGCGGGCACTGTCGCCTCCGCGGTCAAGGCGGGTGACTATGACCGCGCCATCCTGTGCTGTGGCACCGGCATCGGCGTTTCTATCGCCGCCAACAAGGTGCCGGGCATCCGGGCGGCACTCACCCATGACACTTATTCCGCTGAGCGGGCGGCCAAATCCAACAATGCCCAGATCATCACCATGGGAGCGCGCGTCATCGGGCCCGACCTTGCTAAAGCCATTGTTGACACTTGGCTCGCATCCGACTTCGATCCCAAGGGAGCTTCGGCGGCCAATGTCGCGGCAATTGACAGGCTCGATTCCAAACATAACAAATAAACGCGCTGACGGAGTTTTGAATGCCCCTGCCCAAACGCCTGCTGGAGGGATATGCCAATTTTCGCCAGGGACGCTATGCGTCCGAGGCGGAGCGCTATCGCAAGCTGGGCGAAGGTTCGCAGAAGCCCTCGGTCATGATGATCGCCTGTTGCGATTCGAGAGCGGCTCCCGAAACCATATTCGATGCGGGCCCCGGAGAGATATTCGTGGTCCGCAATGTCGCCAATCTGGTGCCGCCCTATACGCCCGACGGCGGGCATCACGCCACCAGTGCTGCGCTGGAGTTCGCGGTCCTGTCATTGGGTGTGCGGGACATTATCGTCATGGGCCATGGCCGGTGCGGCGGCATACGCACGGCGATTGAGCCGGCAAGCCCCCTCAGCCACACGGATTTCATTGGAAGCTGGATGCGGGCCATCAAGGATGTGGCCCGGGCCGTCCCCCATGAAGACGCGGGCAACGCCGAGGCCTATGAGCGTCACATCGAGCGCGCCTCAATCGAGCATTCGCTTGCCAATCTCCGCACCTTTCCGTGGATCAGAATGAAGGAAAACCGCAAGGAATTGTCTATCCATGGCGCATGGTTCGATATTTCAATGGGCGAATTGCATGTCCATGATGCAGAATCCTTCGGCTGGCAGCTTGTCGCCTGACCGCTCGGCGTTAAGGATGGCGCATGTCTTATGTCATCGGAATTGACGGCGGAACCGAGAGCATCCGCGCCTTTGTATTCGATCTCGATGGGCGCGTCGTAGCATCGCACGCTTCGCCGTATGCTACGGAATTTCCGCAACCCACGTGGGCTGAGCAAAATCCCGAAGATTGGTGGTCTGGCCTCGGCACATCAGTGAAGGGTGCCGTGGCCAAGGCCAGAGTGTTGCCTGGCGATATCATCGCCATGACCGTCGATACCACGTGCTGTTCGGTGGTGGCGCTGGAGGACGGCGGTAAACCCTTGCGCCCTTGCATGATCTGGATGGATGTGCGCTCGGCGAAAGAGGCCGATGATGTGGCGGCAACGAAGGATGCAGCCTTGCGTGTCAATGGCGGCGGTGCAGGCCCTGTGTCGGCGGAGTGGATGATTCCCAAGGCCCTGTGGCTGAAAAAGCATCAGCCGCATATCTACGATCGTGCGGCGATGGTCGGCGAATATCAGGACTACATCAATCTCAAGCTTACGGGACAATGGGTGGGCTCGCTCGGCAGCGCGGCGATCCGGTGGCATTTCCAGACCCAACATAGCGGCATTCCACGCAGCCTGCTGAGGACTTTGGGCGTGGCTGATCTCGAGGCCAAGTGGCCGCAGACGATGCTGCCGCTAGGACAGCCCGTTGGACCTCTGACCAAAGAAGCTGCGGAACATCTGGGACTGAAAGCCGGCACATTAGTGGCGCAGGGTGGTCCCGATGCTTTCGTAGGCTTGATTGGCCTTGGTGTTACCGAGCCCGGCGAAATGGGGTTGATCACCGGTTCCTCGCATCTCGTTCTTGGTGTCACCGCCAAGCCGGTTCACAAGGTGGGAGTGTGGGGCACCTATATGGATGCGGTCTATCCGGCCAAGCCGATCATCGAAGGCGGACAGACATCGACAGGATCGGTCATCGCCTGGTTCAAGCGCCACTTCGCCGAACACATGAGCTTCGAAGCCCTGAATGAGGGAGCAGCGGCGCTGCCGCCGGGTGCTGAAGGGCTTCTGATGCTGGACCATTTCCAGGGCAACCGCACACCCCATACGGACGCTTTGTCACGGGGTGCGATTACCGGCCTGACTTTGAAACACACGCAAGCCCATGTGTTCCGCGCCATCATCGAGGGAATATGTCTTGGCACCAGGCTCATCGTCGATACTTTCGGCGATGCGTTTTCGTCCACACGTATCGTGCTGGCGGGAGGGGCCGCCAATTCGGCCCTCTGGCTGCAGATTCACGCCGATACACTGGGCACACCCATCGAGTTGACCGAAGTTCCCGATGCTCCAGCCCTTGGCTCAGCCATCCTCGCAGCCCATGGCGCGGGGAAGTTCAGGAC
>JACMJT010000541.1 GCA_014380505.1 Hyphomicrobiales bacterium
AACGACAAAATGCAGGACGGTCTTTACACCATGGTGATCCGGGTTTCCGGTAACCAGGATCCCATGAATGACAGCGACGCCATAGTGGAGATCGGCTATTCGCCCGACAGGATCGTGAAAGATGCGCGCGGCGGCCTTGCGATCGATTATTCCTACCGCATCCTGCAATCGGCCCAGTACACCAAGCTGAAGGCCAAGATCAAAGGCGGCGTGGTGGAGACCGAACAGGTTGAGCATCTTCATACGCCGCGCATTGCCTGGTTCTATGATCAGACCGGCGACACCAATTTCACCAAGGGCAAGATACGGCTCACTATCGCGTCCGATGGTTTCAGCGGTACGGGCCTGATCGGCGGTTTCCGCAACTGGCATGATCTTTATGCCGAGAATACCTTCGCCCAGGACGGCGGGCAGCAAGGCATCCGCGAGCATGAGGATCATGTCGCGCTGTACTATGCGCTGCGCCGCAATGCCGACGGCATGTACAACGAAAAAACCGGCAAGTATGACGGCATCTCCAGCGTCTACCGGATCAAGATGTCGTCGGCCTTTGTGGTCGATCCCGTCACGCCGATGGAGATTCCCAAGCTGGTGCTGGATGAACCCCGCAAGATCGCTTTCGAGGCGACCAGGCTGGCGATGATGAAGGGCGCGCAAACCCGTATTCCGCAATTGGTGCCGCCCGGCACCTCCGAGGCCGCGGTGGGAATCATGGAAGGATTGCTGGAGGACCTGCCCAGCGCCGATTATTTCTTGAAGACATTGTATCGCCAACGCTATGAGGGCGAGGACGAAAACGGTTTCCCGCCTTGGTCGGATCAGTACCGCCGCTACAAGCCAATGAAGGCGCAGCCGAAAAAACCGCAGCAGCAGGTCAATGCGGGCAGCGTGACGGCGTCGGCAACGCCGTAGAGAAATTTCCTGATGACGACGGGGAAGCGTGTCGCATGGTAAAATCGCCCAGTCAAAAGCGCGAAGACGAAGTCCTGCTTCGGATGCTCAGGACGCCTCACAAGCCGCACGCCGATATGAAAGCCAAGGGCGAGAAGAATCCCAAAGCGCCCAAAGGCCCGGAAAACAAGGGTCCGCGATAAGCGTTAGCCGGAGGCTTCAGGACCAGAGATCGGCGTCCATGGCCTCGCGGATATGGCGGGCCATGAACCAGGCCGTCTTGTAGGAGACACCCAGCCTGCGGGCCAACTGGTGCCCGGAAATGTCTTCCTTGCTGCACAGCAAATGATTGGCATAGAGCCAGATATTCAGCGGCACTTTGGAGCTTTCATAGACGGTGCCGACGGTCACGCTGAAGGGCTTGTGGCAGGCGTTGCACCAACAAACGCCGGGACGAGTCGATTTGCCCTTGAGAGCGGTAACTTTGCCGACGGTTTTGCAGTGCGCACAAACCGGGCCGTCTTGCCACAACAGGGTCTGAAGATAATTGCGGGCCGCATCGGCATCGGTGAAGCGGGCTTGCGTCTTGGTAGGCATGGGCATAACCCCTTACGAAACCAGACTAAACCCTCTCATGTCCTACGTCACGTACACATTTGTTACATTGGCACAACACTCGGCTCAGTTCGGCAGTTTCCCTAGTTTTCGTGCCCTTCCGGTCGGCAACACCCTTGCGACCGGCGGCGATGTCGGTTCAAACTGGAATCAACAACGGGAAACATTCCGTCTTAGGGGGACATCATGGTTAGTGGTCGTTCAAAGACTCGCGCGCGTCTCGCGGGTAGTGCAGCAATTCTGGCGCTAAGCACCGGCGCCGCGATGGCGCAAGAAGGCGTCGAGAGCGTCGTGGTCACCTCGACCCGTCTGCAGGCGGCCGGCTTCGATTCTCCGACCCCGACGACGGTCATCAGCGCCGCCGACCTGGAATCCCAGGCCAAGCCAAACGTCTTCGATTCCCTCAAAGACCTGCCCGCCATACAGGGTTCGACAGGTGCCTCCGCCCAGGCCGGCACAACCTCCAACGGCCTGATCGGACTGTCAGCCATCGGCATGCGCGCCCTCAGCCCCCTGCGGACCCTGACCCTGATCGACAGCCAGCGTGTCGT
>JACMJT010000542.1 GCA_014380505.1 Hyphomicrobiales bacterium
CATCTTGCCGTCGGCAGGGTACTTGATGGATGCAAGGTTCATCGCCTCAATTTTCTTCGCGACGTCCTTGGGAACGTTGGCCGGATATCGGGAGCACAGGGCCTGCGTTTCGTCCTGATTGAGGCGGTCTACCTTGGCCTGTCCCCGGTCCTTGAAGGAGCCCTTCATGACGGCTTCCGCATCAAGTGCGAGGGCAGCGGTGGCAGTGGAGGCGGCAAAGAAGGCGACAAGGATCATTTTCATGTGCTGGCCTCCCTAGCGCTTGATGGATGGAGCATTGAAGACACCGCCGTTGGCGTTCCTCGCGAGGTACATCGTCAGCGCAACCGATCCCGCCGAGGTGAACTCGAGCTCAGGAAAGCGCTGCTGGCGGAAGCAATCGAACAAGCGCCACTGGAAAGAGCGCAGTTCGCCCTGCGAAACCCGGTAGGCCGGCCAGCTGGTGTACGCGCGCTGGGCCGCCTCGGTCTTCGACAGGTTGGGCAAATCTTGCAGGCGGATACGCTGGTTGTCGCTGCCGTGGCAGGTGGCACAGGCAAAGTCGTGCGGGCCGCCGCGATGGTTGAACATCTTCTTGCCGATCTCGAAGGCTTCTTTCTCCTTAGGATGCGACAGCGCCACGTTCATTTTCACGCCGCGCGACTGGCCGGTGACATAGGCAACCAACGCCTCGATGTCGGACTTCACATCCGGGCCGCCGAAGGGATTCTTCTTTGCCTGTTCATACTTGAAACCTTGCAACATCACCATGCACGACACCAGCCGCGTCTCGAGATCCTCGACCTTGTCGGTGTCGGCGAAATACTTCGGCAACACAGCGTACGCGCCCTTCACCTTGCCCGGGCCAACGCCGATGTCGCACTGCTCGAGCGAGACGTTGTTCGGCCCGCGTTTCTTTTTCCAGAGATCCTCACCGCGCGCTTCCCAGAGTTCGGCCGGGTTGCCATCACCGAGGGCCTCACGGTATTTCTCGATCTCGCGAATCGTGGCGTCCTTTTCCACGGCCGCGGGCTTGGCGGCGGCCTTGGATGCCGCCGGTGCAGCGGCTCCCGTCAGGGCCCAGCCCGCGCCGACAACGGCTGCGGCCAGGGTGATGGCGGCCAGCGCCGTTCTTTTTGGTTGCTGCATGGGTTGCTCCTCGTGAAAGTGCCGCGTTGAGTCGTCGACCGCGCCTCTGCCGGGCGCATGAACCTTCAGGGCTTCAGGTAGACGAAGCCTTCCTTGGCCTGCAGCCGGGCAATCTCCACTACGCCCGAAGGCACCAGTTTCGTTTGCGGCAAGAGTTTCTTCGGGTCGATCTTGTTGGCCTTGAGGGTGATCTCGCAGACACGGAATTCAACGCCGCGCGCTTCGAGCTCCTCGACCTGGATGTTGTACGGGTTGCCGGTGGCGCTCTGCGCGCCCTCGAGCAGGAAGTTGACCCCCTGCGCGTGCGCCACCACCACGATCTTGGTCTTGGGCTCGACGTCGAGATGGTTCTTGATATTGCGCAGGCCCTTGGTGGCTTGCTCGAGCCCCGCATCAAAGTGATAGACAACCTTTACGGGATCGTCCTTGCCCGCGGCAAAGGCGAATGAGACCGCGAATGCCGCAACGAAGGCGGCCAGGTAGCGAAGCGCGCGAGCAAGGAACATGGGGCCTCCAGATCAGGAAATGACGGCTTCGTCGGTGCGCTTGTCGCCCTTGTTGTCGGTCCAGGTGACGATTACCTTCTCACCTGCCTTGCCGCCGGCGAAGCGGAATTCAAGGAAAGGGTTCTTCGAGACCGCCGGGCCCCACTGTGCGGAGAGTACCGTCTTGCCGTTGTGCGAGGCCATCACGCTCTGGATGAACCAGGCGGGAATCGTCTTGCCGGCGGAATCCTTGCGCTGGCCGGTTTCCATTTCGTGCGCCATCAATACTTTCACCGTCACCTTGTCGCCTGCGGCGGTGGCACGGATTTTCATTGGGTCTGCCATGGTCATTCTCCTGAATTAGCCGCCGCAGCCGCCGAGAGTCACCTTGATCTCTTTGGTCGCGAAATAGTACTTGCCATCCGCCTTCACCAGCGCATGAACGTTCGAGGTCTGGCCCATCTTCACGCGGGTGGAGACGAAGGGCTCGGTGCCGGCCGGAATGTCGAATGACGCCGACAGCGCATTCGGGTTTTTCTCGACCAGGATCGCGATGGATTCGGTCTTGGGCAATTTGCTCGCCACCGACACAGGCACCACGGCGCCGTTTTCGGCGATGTCCGGTGCAGTGACGAAAGTCACGTCCTTGCTCTCGATCGCGGTTGCACCGCCGAGCGCCTTGACGGTGTCCTGGAGGTTCTTGGCATCGAACGCGCCTTTGTTCCACTCCTGCGCGAAGGCGCTGTTCGAGGCGAAAAGGCCGCTGCCGGCAGCCAGCAACATCACGGCGCCGCCCGTGCCGGTTTTCAGCACGCCCCTGCGTAGTTCATTCATTTCATTTCTCCTAAATATCAAAAACTTATAAGGCCTGATTGCGTCATGCAATATACCGTAAAGCCCCTGCCGGCTCACTGACCGGGGACAGTCTCCAGTATCCACGCCGCCAGGGATTTGAGCACGTCGTCCGGCAGGCCCGGATTGCCGGGCATCGGTATTGCCCCCCAACTGCCGCTGCCACCGGTTTTGATCTTCGCGGCCAGCTTCGCG
>JACMJT010000543.1 GCA_014380505.1 Hyphomicrobiales bacterium
ACCTGGGAGATGGAGCTTAGGCCATGGGTCGAAAGATTCTGACGCGCAAATCGCGTTGTGTCCGATTACCAATGACATGCGCCGAGGACAACCATGCTTAACTTGATGCTTCTGCGCCATGCCAAGTCGAGTTGGGCCGACACCGGGCAAGCTGACCCTGACCGGCCGCTCAATGACCGCGGCAAACGCTCCGCCGTGGCGGTGGGCCGCTACATGGCATCCAATGCTCTCGTGCCTCAGCTCGTGCTCTGTTCGCCGGCGAGGCGCGCCAGAGAAACCTGGGGCCTTGTAGCTGGGGAATTGACAGCCATTCCTCAAATTCTCGTCGCGGCCGAAATCTACGATTTCGGTGATGGCAAAGCACTCATGAAATGCCTGCGCCATAAGGCCGGGGCCGCGCAATCCGTTCTGCTTGTTGGCCATAACCCGTCTATTGCTGGATTGGCGCAAAACCTCATCGGGACGGGCAGCCACAAACTTAGGGAACGGCTGGAGGAGAAATACCCTACGGCAGCCCTTGCCGTGATCAGTTTTGACTTCGACAATTGGGGGTCTTTGGCGACAGGCTCCGGAACACTTCTGCGCTTTGTCAGGCCCGGCGACATCATTGACGATGATTGACAGTTTCTTTAGGTGCACTCAATTATTGACCAACCAGCCGACGATATTGCGCCATAGCGTGGTGTAGCCCGGCCATTCATAAAATGAAGCGGGCAGCCAGTGCGGGCTGATGTCCGAGGTCCAGGCCAGCGTGCGCCCCTTGCCATATTTTCCCGTGACCAGGAGCGGATGCCCGCCCTGCTCCGCCGGAAGGCTCGCCAGCACCTCGACACCTTCAATCTTCTTCAGCCTGACTTCATTGGCCCCCAGCAAGAGCGGCCATTCCCCTGTGATCCCCTTGAGGATGGGATGGGATTTGGACCCATGCACATTGGCGCTGAACCCTTCCGGAATTTCAAGCCGGTCGTCATGGGGCAGGCATTCCACCGGCAAGACCTCCTCAACCGGCGTGCGGTGCCAGCGGGCCCGGCCATCAATGCCCTGAAAACTGAAATAGCCGCCGATCATGGCAAGCCCGCCTCCGGCGGCGGTCCACTCGCGCAAGAGTTTAAGGCGATTGGGCACAGGCTTTCCGCGCAGCCAGACATCCGGGTGGAGCAGCAGTGAATTTGCGCCAATGTCAGACAGCAGGATGGCATCATAGGCTTGCAGCCCCGCAAGATCGAACGGGAGCTTCTCGATTGCCTCATGCGCGGGCATGTGCGTCAACTCAAACGCCGTGCCGGCGAGCGCCTTGACCAACGGGTCCGCACCGGAATGAAAGGTAACGCTGCCGAACTGGTCAAACCCCTTGTAATGCGAAGCGGAACTCATCCAGGTTTCGCCAATGAGCAGGATTTTCTTTATCGTGTTTGCCAAGGCTGATGCTCCCGGTTTGTGTTGGTTATGGCATTTAAACCGATTACACTGGTTTTGGAAACTGGCTGCCAGGGAGTTCTTTTTGCGACAGGCACTCATTACGGGCGGGGCCCGCGGCATCGGCTGGGGCATTGCCGATGCCATGCTCGAGGCGGGATACGCCGTGACGGTGACCGGCCTGACGCCCGATGAAATCAAATCCGTTCCGACGCGCGAACATCTCAAGGCGGTACAACTGGATGTCACCAGTGATGCGCAGGTGGCAAGCCTGTTGGCGCGCTTTGACAGCCTGGATGTGCTGGTCAATTGCGCCGGCATCATCATGCGCGGGGCGGAATATGAGATCGAGACGTTCAAGAAAGTCGTCGACGTGAACCTCACTGGCACCATGCGCATGTGCGTGGCCGCCAAACCGCTTCTCGCCAAATCCGATAACGCGGCAATCGTCAACACAGCCTCCATGCTTTCCTTTTTCGGCGGACCCCTGGCCCCCGCCTATGCGGCCTCCAAGGGCGGCATATCGCAACTCACCAAATCGCTGGCCATCGCCTGGGCCGCCGAAGGCATTCGCGTCAATGCCATCGCACCGGGCTGGATCAGCACGGAATTGACCCGCGGCCTTACCAGCGACGAGGCACGCTCGGCGGCGATCCTTGCCCGCACCCCCATGAAGCGCTGGGGCGAGCCCGCCGATATCGGCGGCAGCATCGTTTACCTCTGCTCCGATGCCGCCCGTTTCGTGACCGGAATTGTGCTGCCCATCGATGGCGGCTACGCTGCAATGTGAAGGATATTGACCATGGACAAAACGCCAGCAAATCGTTCGAGCAAAGTTGACAACGCCCGCATTCCCTACCGCCATCCGCAACCCAAGGAGGCTTTCCCCGAACTCGTCGTGCCCGACGCCATTCCGCAGGACGAGCGCCTCTGGGTGCCCCAGCAGGAAAATGTTTGGGTCCGGCCCCTGTGTCTTTCAACCAGCCGCGGCTACTGGGTGAACCTGTTGCGGGTGCGCAAATCCGGGGTGCTTTCGCGCCACCGCCATCCCCAGCCCGTGCATGGCTTCGTGCTGAAAGGAAGCTGGCATTATCTGGA
>JACMJT010000544.1 GCA_014380505.1 Hyphomicrobiales bacterium
GCAGCCATGAAACGTTGCTACGCTCCATTCGCGAAAAGATTTTGCCGCTGGGCGATGATGTGGCGTTCCTGCCGGGCCATGGAGCGGCCTCGCGCATCGGCGAGGAGCGGTGAAACAATCCGTTTTTGCAGGCATAAGATTCTGTTGTGGCACGGTTGTGCGCGTCCGCTATGGGCCGCTGTGTTCATTCACGAAGTCGCTGTGTTTGGCGCCTGGACCGTAAGGGATTTCATCCAACTGTTTGAAATTCACCCGGCAGTTCCAGCTCCAGGCATTATTCAATATCGCAGTCACATGCTTGCGGTCGGCGGCGTTGAACGGTGTCGCTGCAACAGTGCGCACTTCCACGTTGTCACGTCCCTTCTGGGCGATCTGCCACCATTTAACACCGTTGTGCGGGGGAAACAGGCCGTCGATGGTGTGGGCGACAAAACGCGATCCATCGGGGCGGCGGAACAGATCGCGCTGGCGGCCGGGTATGCCGTCGATGACGGGATGGGCGCGGCCGCAGGGGCAGGGGCCGCCGAAGGATGCAACGTCGCCGATTGCATAGCGGATCAAGGGCTGGGCCGCATTGTGGAAGACGGAGACGAGAACGCGGCCCGTGGTTCCAGGCGGGCAAGGCATGCCATCGTCATCCACAATTTCCAGCCGCACCAGTTCCGACATCACGTGGAGGGAGCCCGCCTCGCAGGCATGGGCCATGGGGCCACAGTCTTCCGATCCGTAGAATTCCACGATTTCGGCCCCGAAAGCCTGTTTGACCGCTACCCGGTACTCGGGCTTGACGCGCATGCCAAAGCTCAGACACGTTTCCACCGTAAGCTTCCGGCCTTCCGGCTCCTCCGCCAGAGCAGCAAGCGTGATGGGCAGCGCGGAAAAATAGCGGATACGGTTGCGCGCACCCCATTCGGCGATCTGGTCGATCGGCGTATGACCCGCGATGATGACGCGCGGCGGACTTTGAGGCGCAAGCCATGGCGGGCCCCAGGGCGATGAATCGCGGGTGCCGTCCGGCCAAACAGCCACTCCCGGGTTTCGCCGCATCGCGATGCCATATTGCTTGGACCAGTCTATGTTGTGCCAGCCATGGGTTCGCCAGTTTATCGCCCTGCGAACCTTGGCCGTTAACGCTGTTGCTATGACGGTAACCGGTTTTCCCGATGTGCCGGAGGTGGAAACCCAGTAGGATTTTCCGTGTTCCGGCGGAATGGCGCGCGACATCATTTCGGGCCCCCGCATCTGAATCTCCTCGCGGGTCAGAACCGGCACCTCGTTCCAATGGGAGAAATCGATGCTGCCGCGCCGCCCCATCAGGGGCTTCAGGCGTTCGCTATAGAAAGGCGCTGTATCATAGGCATGACGCACGATGCGCGCGAGGAGTTGCGCCTGGTAGTTTTCCAGTTCCTGCGTGCCGAACGATTGCGTCCGCAAATAATGCTCGTAGAGGGTTTTGATATCGGTTTGCTGGGCCACGGTGGCGCAACCGTAGCCAGTGCCGATTGCCCGGGCAAGCGGGGGCTTGCCAAGCCGCGGATTTGGCGCGAGCATGGAAAGACAGGGAGTAAGAGGCCATGGATACAAACAGCGGCAGACGAGCAGCGGGTCCGCGGTGCATTGCACTGGTGGGCCCCTATCTCAGCGGCAAGACAACCCTTCTCGAAGCCCTCCTGTTCCGCACCAACGCCATTCCGCGCCAGGGGAAGATCTCGGAAAAATCCACGGTGGGCGATGGCGCGCCTGAAGCCCGCGGCCATGGCATGAGCGTCGAACTCAACGCCGCCACCACGAATTTTCTCGGCGACAGCTACACCTTCATCGATTGCCCGGGCTCCATCGAATTCACACAGGACCAGCGCGCGGCACTGGCGGGCTGCGATGCCGCGATCGTCGTGTGCGAAGCAGATGACAAAAAGGCCCCGGCGCTGCAACTCATTCTGAAGCAGCTTGACGAATTGGTGATCCCGCGCATTCTTTTCATCAACAAGATCGACAAGACGGAATCGTCCCCCCGCGATGTGCTGACCTGGCTTCAGCCGGCAAGCTCAAAGCCGCTGATCCTGCGCCAGCTTCCCATCCTCAAGGGTTCCATCGTTAGCGGTTTCGTCGATCTGGCGCTCGAGCGCGCATTCATTTACCGCGAACACGCCGACAGCCAGGTCGTCGACATGCCGTCGGACCTGGCGGACATGGAGAAGAGCGAACGTTTCGCCATGCTGGAAAAGCTTGCCGACCACGATGACGAGTTGATGGAGCAGCTTCTGTCCGACATGGAGCCGCCGCGCGACCGGGTGTTCGCCGATCTGACGCGCGAGCTGGCGGAAGGGTTGATCACGCCGGTGCTGTTTGGCTCGGCCGAGCATGGCAATGGAGTGGGCCGCCTGCTCAAGGCGCTGCGTCATGAAGCGCCGGGTATCGCCGATACGGCCAAGCGTCTCGGGCTGAAGGCTGGTGGCGGCGCTGTTGCCCAGGTCCTCAAGACTTTCCACACGGCCCATGGCGGCAAGCTGTCGTTGGCGCGCATTCTCCAGGGAGAGGTGGCCGATGGCGCGGTGTTCCATGGCAGCAAGGGGCAGGATGCCCGCACCGCAGGCGTCTTCATGCTGATGGGCCAAACACCTAACAAGCTGCCCAAGGCGAGTGCCGGCGACACGGTGGCGCTGGGCCGGCTGGAAGGCATCGCCACGGGGGAGACGATTTCGACGGCCAAGGGATCAACACCGCAACTGGCGAAGATCGCGCGGGCTGCGAGCGTTTACGGGCTGGCGCTTTCCGTGAGCGATCGCAAGGACGAAGTGAAATTAACGAGCGCCATCGCCAAGCTGGTCGAGGAAGACCCGTCGCTGGCGCTGGAGCACAATATCGATACGCACGAGATGGTGTTGTGGGGGCAGGGCGAAATGCATCTTCGCGTGGCGCTCGAACGCCTCGAGGGCAAATTCGGCATACGCGCCCAATCGAAGCCCCGGCGCATCGCCTATAAAGAGACGATCCGCAAGTCGACGCAGGTTCGCGGGCGCCACAAAAAGCAGTCGGGAGGCCACGGCCAGTTCGGCGATATCGTGGTCGAGATCAAGCCCTTGGCGCGGGGCGACGGGTTCGTTTTCACCGACACGATTTCCGGCGGCGTGGTGCCCAAGCAATATATTCCCGCGGTGGAAACCGGAGTGCGTGAATGGATGCTGCACGGGCCCTTGGGTTTCAAGGTGGTCGATTTCAACGTGAACCTGTCGGACGGCTCCTATCACGACGTCGACTCCTCCGAAATGGCGTTCAAGACGGCGGCCCGTATCGCCATGGCGGAAGGCATGCCGCAGTGCTCGCCGGTGCTTCTCGAGCCCATCGTGGCGGTGGAAATCCATGTGCCGAGTGCAGCGACCTCGCGCATCAACCAGATCGTGACCGGTCATCGCGGCCAGTTGCTGGGCTTCGACGGGCGCGAGGGCTGGCCCGGCTGGGACACGGTGAAAGCCCACATGCCGGAGTCGGAGATGGGATCGCTCATCATCGAGCTTCGCTCGGCCACGGCGGGGGTTGGCACCTTCACCTACAAGCACGATCACATGGCCGAACTTGCAGGGCGCGCCGCCGAACAGGTGGTGGCCTCAAGGAAGGCGGAGGCGGCTTAAATTTCCCTCGCCCCTTGGGGGCGAGGGAGGGGCCCATCGCGTGAGCGATGGGAGGGTGAGCGGGATCCGGCGCTGCAGAATAGACCTGATCCCCCTCATCCTCCCAGGCTTCGCCTGGGCCCCTCCTTCTCCCCATGGGGAGAAGGGAAGTTGCTACTTCGGCCTGACCTCGTCCAGTTTTGCATCGGGCTGGTGGAATTTTCCGGCGCGCGTCAGCTTGACGGCTTCAACCAAAGCGCGGGCGGCGTTGCGCACTTCTTCTTGAACCGCCGTATCCTTGTCGAGATCGAGGTGGCTTTCGGCGTAGGTGCCGAAATAGCCGATGTACCTGTCGATCACCGCAGCGCCTCCGGCCTGGACCATGCCGATGTCTTTCAGCCAATCGGCGAGGCTGCGGCGCAAGCTTTCAATTCCCGCGGTATCGCCGTGAACGACCACGGAAAACAGCCGGCCTGCGAGATGGCGCGGATAATCCCAACCCTTCATTTCGATTTCCTTGGCGAGCTCAGGATCCTTGCCATCGGTGGTGGTGGGATCCGGGTTGCCGCCATCGGCGCAGACGAGACGGTCGATCATCGCCTTCAATCCGGCAGGCGCGCCGTACCAGTTGACCGGCGTTACGATCATCACGCCATGGGCCGCCACCCACATGGGATAGATGTCACTCATCCAGTCGCTGACCTGGCCCATGGCGAAATTCGGATAGCACGAGCACGGCCAATGGCAGAGCGGCATGGCGGTGGAGACGCAGGCTTTGCACGGGTGAATGAGGCGGCCATATTCGGACGTGAGACGGCTCAGGTCGAGAACCTCCACCTCAAATTTTTTCTCGGCTTCGATCGCCTTCCTGGCAAGTTCGACAAGCCGCCAGGACTTCGACATCTCGCCGGGGCAGCTCTGGTCGGAACGCATGGAGCCGTTGATCAGAAGGATGCGATTGGGCGAGGCGGATTTTTTCTGGCGCGCTTCGGCTTCCTTGATGCAACGGCGGGTTTCCAGCCATTCGACGGGGAGCTTGGCATCGGGTTTGGAAAAACCTTTTCCGGCGCGCACCTTTCGCGGGTTTTTGCGGTATTCGTGATAACCGTCCCATGCCGTTTCGACGATGGCGGCGATGGCCGCCTCGTGGCCGTCGAAGGCGGGATCGAAGAAACGGTTGCGAAAGCGGCGGTTGAACTCGTGCTTGCCGATCTGCACGTCGGGCATGCCCTTGCGGGCGGCGATCTTTTTCATGCGGGTTCCCCTATCGCGGAATCTTGGCGAAGCCCTTGACGAGGACCGGCCCCGTGGGCCGCCCGGTCGGCGAGCCTCCCTCCTGCTCAAGCGTGATTTCGTAGAGCTGTTCTGCTCGTGGTTCCGGCAACACTGGCCCCTCAAGCATGACGGTTTCCGACCGCTTGAGAAGACCGAGCGAAACCGCCCCGAGCTCTTGCGAAGGGAGCGTCCAGACCTGCATGGTGCGGCCTTCCGGTACATCGAAATCGGCCAGCGGCGTGATGCGGGCGGAAGCGCTGCCGTAATCCTCGACCACGACCAGGGGCACGCCGGCCTCGTTCATCAGCACCGCGATCACCCGCGGTTCCGGCACGGCCATAAAACTCCAGCCGAGTGCCACAGCGAAGAGAAAAGAAGTGGCCATGAACGCAAAGGCCGCGCTGCGCCAGCGAATGGCGGTGTTGTCGTTTGCGGGTTTCATCAAGGCGGTCAGCGGGCGTCGTCCGCCGTTGGCTACCCCCCGGCCGCCGAGCTGCGCGGCGATGCGATTCCAGATGCCGGGAGACAACTCCGTTGACTCGGCAGCAAGGTCGAGTTCCAGAAAACGGTCGCGGCTTGCGCCCACGGCGGCGCGTAATGCCGCGTCATGCTCGAGGCGCGCCTCCATGGCGGCGTGATCGGTCGCGTCGAGCAGGCCGAGGACATATTCGTCGGCCATCTCATTGATGCCGCGTTCTTCGCTGTTCATGCCATGCAATTCCTGAGACTGGCCAGGCCGCGGCGGATCCAGGCTTTCGCGGTTCCGAGCGGAACACGCAGGCGGCCTGCGATCTCGCCGTGGGTATAGCCGGAGACATAGGCCATCAAGATGCTACGGCGCTTGATCTCGTCAAGCGCGGAGAGGCATTCACGCAACCTGCTGCCGGCCGCGAGCCGCGACCATGCCAGCAGGGCATCTTCCACGCCTCCCGCATCTCCAAGTGCGGCAATGTCCCCGCCGGCGGCCGGTTCTTCCCATTTGCCGTCGCGCAACTGGTTGAGCGCGCGGTTGCGGACGACGGCATAAATCCATCCGCGAGCCGAGCCGCGGCCTGGCGAGTACTGATGCGCTTTCGTCCATATCTGGATGAAAGCCTCCTGCACCACTTCCTCGGCCAGATCGTGACGGCGCAGAATGCGCCGCGCGACCGCCACAAGGCGTGCGCCTTCGCTCTCGAAAATCTGGCGCAGGGCTTCGCGATCGCCCTTCGAGCAGCGGGATAAAGCATCGGCGAGTGTGTCGGGATGATCGAGCATCGATGCCGAATCGCGCCTCCATCGTGCCCGGCTCCAGTCATCGGAGGCGGGCGGTCCGTTTCTTGTTGCCATAGGCGGAACACCTCGTCCAGCACGCCAGGCATTCTCCCGGAGGCCGGGTCTTTCGCCTGTGTTCTGGGCATAGTTATCCATGAGCCTTTTACCCGCGAGGCGGGACGTTGGATGCGCCGTGGAAAAATCTCTTGAAAAAATCATGGCGCTGCGTCTGGGCACCTTCGCGGCGTGTTGAATAATCACAAGGCCGTAGAGCCTTGCCCAAGAGTTCAGGAAAAGGAGACCACGATGAATATCGTCAAGACTGTATTGGTCGCTTCAACAGCGCTGATGGCCGCCGCCTCGACCGGGTTTGCCGCATCCGTGCTTGGCCTCGCGGGCGACAAGACGCTCGTCATGTTCGACACGGAGACCGGGACCGTCAGCAGCACCATGGAGGTGACGGGGGTGAACCGGCTGGCCGGCATCGACTTTAGGCCCGCCAACAACACGGTGATCGGAGTAACGCCGGAGAGTGTGATCGTGACCATCGACCTGAAAACCGGCGCCGCGACCGAGCTTTCCAGAATGAATACGCCGCTGGCGATCGGCGAAGCGCCGGTGATCGTGGACTTCAATCCGATGGCCGACCGTCTGCGCTATATGACGGCAACCACCAACCATCGGGTCAACGCCGATACCGGTGAAGTCACAGTCGATGGCAGCCTAGCGTACAAGGAGGGCGATATGCACAAGGGCGAGACGCCCAACATCGTCGCGGCGGCCTACATCAATTCCTACGGCAAGCCCGAAGCCACCGCCATGTACAATATCGATGCAACGATTGGCGCGCTGATCAGCCAGAAGCCGCCCAATGAGGGAACGCTTTCGGCCATCGGCAAGCTCGGTATCGAAAACGCCGGACCGGACTATGCCTTCGATGTCCATGCCACCAAGGACGGCGTCAACACCGCCTGGCTGGTTAATGGCAACAAAATGTACGCCGTTGACCTGAAAACCGGCGCGGCCAGCGAAGCGGGCGCTATCACCGGCTTTGAAGGCGCGATCCGTGACATCGCCATTCTGCCCGCAATGTGACGCCTGACCGGTGTCAGTCTCGCCGGGGGCGCAAGCTCCCGGCGATTCACGCCTCGCGCGGGCGTGATTTGGCTTGATTTGCGCTGGCGCAGGGCCAGTTCTAGACTCTGGCAAATTTGCAAGGAGCCGCCAATGTTCATCAAGCGCCGCAAGGGCTGGGAAATTCCGGAGAGTAAAGTCAC
>JACMJT010000545.1 GCA_014380505.1 Hyphomicrobiales bacterium
CATGACAGCGGAGGCTGATAGACTTCCTCCGGGAACACCGTGATCGCCACCGGGACGGAGATTTGATCGGTCTTCTGCGCCCCGGCACTGATGAGTTCCTGTCCACGATTTTCCCAATAGAGCCTGGCCGAGGATGCCGCGCTGTTGGTCAGCCAATAGAGCGTGAAGTCGTCCAGCACGTCGTCTCTGGTCGGGGACTGGTTGAGGTCCTTGCCGTACGTCCAGTGGGAAAATCCCGGATGCACCAGCATCCATCCCGCGAGACCCACCGGCGAGTCCGTCATGCCGTAGCTGACAGCCTGGGGCCGCGCGTTCATCATTTTCACATAGGCCAGGTCGCCGCCCTGGAGGAACGCTTTCAACTCGTCGAAAGCCTTGCGTTCCTCGGGCGTGATTCCCGGCGGCACGGGTCCACCGCCCAGAGCTGCACCGATCTCGTTGGGCAGCGCCGCCGGCAGATTGGTGTGGATTCCGGCCAATCCGGCAGGGGCCTGCCGCCCCATGGCCTGGACAATACCAGCCCCCCAGTCCCCACCCTGGGCAACGTAACGGCTGTATCCCAGCCGTTTCATCAGGACGTCCCAGGCAAGGCCGATACGCTCGGACCCCCAGCCGGTATCGGTCGGCTGGCCGGAGAATCCGTAACCCGGCAAAGAAGGAATAACGACGTCGAAAGCATCTTCAGCCTTGCCGCCGAACGCAGTGGGATCGGCGAGCGGCCCGACAAGCTTGATCTGCTCGAAAACCGAACCCGGCCAGCCATGGGTGATAATCATCGGCAAGGCATTCTGGTGCTTGGAGCGGACATGGATGAAGTGAATGTCCACCCCATCGATCTTGGTGATGAACTGCGGCAAGGCATTGAGCTTGGCTTCAGCCTTGCGCCAGTCATAGCCGTCGCCCCAATAGCGAACCAGCTCCTGCAGGTCCGCCAATTGCGCGCCCTGAGAGCGGTCAGAGACCGTCTCCTTGCCGGGCCAGCGGGTTGCCGAGAGGCGCCGGCGCAGGTCCGTCAAGTCATCTTTAGGGAAGTGCACCTGGAAGGGCCGAATGGACTCGCTCGATGCTGCAGCAGCGAAAGCTGTGGGCATCAAAGAAACGGCGCCCAGGGCTGCCGAGGTGGCAAGCATGGTGCGACGGGTCGGGGAAGAGATTGTTACAGACATTGCCGTTCTCCTGTTTGGTTGTGGGCGCCGTTGCGGCGATGACAGGACCCTAGACAGGAGGGGCGAACGGCGCTGTCGCGCGATTTTGGCGACTATCGCAATCTTGCGATGGCGGCGGATTGAGGCGGGGCTGGGTCCTAAAGCGTTCTGCGAAACTCGCTGGGCGTCACGTTGTTGGCCTTGCGGAAGCTTGCTGTAAAAGCGGCAGGGGTCTGATAGCCGACTGCTAGGGCGACTTGGATTATTGGCAGGCTCGGCTCCGCCAAAAGCTTGCGGGCGTGAGCCATCCGCAAGGCGGTCAGGTAATGATGCGGCGATGAGCCCGTCGCCTGACGAAAGGCGGTGCAGAAATGAAACCGGCTCACACCCACCAGCCCCGCCATCTCATCCAGGCCGATATTCCGGTCGATAAAATCCCGCATATAGTTGGTGACGCGCCTCACTTGCCAATCCGCAAGACCACGCCTGGGTTCGGCCTGTGGCGGCGCCCCCATTGTCGAGTGGGCACGGATCAATTGGGTGCAGAGAAGATCTACCGCCTGTTCGACAAAAAGACGCGATGCGGGATCGCCGGTCACGGACGACTGACTGAGCATTTCCAGGATATGGCTGGTGGCCGCATCGTCAAATCCGACCCGGTCCAGCAATTCAATGGGCTGCCGGCTGCCGAGCAGCTCGGCGCAGTGCTGCAGACGGTCCTGCGTCAGATAGACATGCGAGACTTCCAGTGGCCCTGCAATATCCCAATGTCCGTCATGGCCATCGGGAATCAGGGTGATGGAACCAGGCCGCGTGCGTGACGACAGGCGCGCCGCGCCGCTGCGCCAATGGATTTCCTGCGCCGCTCCGTAAAAAGTCATCACGACATGACCTTTCATGCCGATCAGATGGTCGTGAATGGCCCCATGCTGCCAACGCTGGGTCAGCCGTGTGCTGTCGCGCAATATTTCCTGGTTGAGCGCGACGGGCGTATCGATGATCTTGCTGATTGCGTCGGGCGCGTCGGTTGGCCCTGACGCAATGGCGGAGCTGGCGGTATCGCGTGGGGCGGTTGCGCTTCCTGCAATCTTGGCCACGTCCAACCCCAGCAGCAGACGCGACGCTTGGCGGCCGGGCCCGGTTGGCGCAGCCTAGCAATATCGGCAAGCTTCGCCCAGGGTTCGCCCAAGC
>JACMJT010000546.1 GCA_014380505.1 Hyphomicrobiales bacterium
CATGGCGGAGACCAGGAGCACGACAAGGAAAAGGGGAAACAGCCGGAAGAAGCGCCTGGTGATGAAGGGCCAATAGCCTTCATGCTTGTGGTCCAGCAGGCTGAAAATCACGAAGCCGCTCAAAATGATGAAAACATCGACCGGCATGCCGGGATCGCCAAGAAGCGGAAAAGGGTACAGCGCATCCGGTGCGTAGCCGGAATGCTTGAAAACATGCCCGATCACCACCCATGCGGCCAAAGCGCCGCGCAATGCTTCAAATTCGTGAATTCGCGCGCCTGTCATGCGGCCACTCTACCGGCTCGCCTGACGTAAGTCTTGCGTCCGGCAAAGGGGTTAGCCGATATTCCGCCTGCCCCAGCGGGAGGAAACGGCATGGTTAGCGCCCAACAAAAGTCCGCAGGTCGTGTCGGATCGGACGTGTGCGGTGCGTCTTACTAACGAAGGGCGGAATACCGCTCCCCGATAACCGCAAAGGAGAAACACATGTCCGATAATACCGTCCGTTTGCACCGCGTGCTTGCCGCCAAGCCGGAGAAGGTTTACCGCGCCTTCCTGGAAGCCGATGCCTTGGCCAAATGGCTGCCGCCCTACGGCTTTACCTGCACCGTCGAGCAGTTTGACGCCAAGGTCGGCGGCACGTTCCGAATGTCGTTCCGCAACTTCACCACGGGAAATTCCCACTCCTTTGGCGGCGAGTATCTCGAACTCGTGCCACACACGCTTATCCGCTACACCGACCGTTTCGACGATCCAGGCCTGCCCGGCACCATGACTGTGACCGTTAAGCTCAAGCCGGTTTCGGTGGGCACGGAGATCAACATAGAGCAATCGGGCATTCCGGCCGTGATCCCGGTCGAAGCCTGTTATCTGGGCTGGCAGGAATCCCTGATGCAGCTCGCCAAGCTGGTTGAGCCGGAAATTCCCAATTGACGTCCATAGGTCTTGAGCGCCAGCGAAAGACGCGTATGGACGCGGCGCGCGACCAAGCGCGACACCAGGCGGGATGGCGCGGAAAATACGGTAAAGGAGAGATTAACGCCGTGTTTTCCGGCACTAGGTGTAATTCCTAGCTTTCACAAATGCCGAAATCGCCGATCATGGACGGGTCAGATCGACAGTGGAGGCAAGAAATGTCCAACCCGATCATCGCCCCGGCCCTAGCCGAACATCTTCGCGACGACTCCCAAGGAAGCACGAAGGAAGCACGACTGGCGGCGTTTGCGCGGCTCAATTTGAGCAGCCCCAAAGACATCCAAGACTTCATCCGCAATCAGGAAGCGGCTTGTGCCGCGCGGACGTCGATGTACTGGGCGGACTGAATTTACCCGGCCTCGCGTCGCGCTTGGTCGCGCGTCGCGTCCATACGCTGTCGCTATGGACCGTTCGGCCCTCAAATCGGTCCACTGGACCGATTTGACCGGCGCAGCCGGTCGGGCCTCACCCCACTTGGCACCACCCTCGTCTTTGGTCATCCTTCCCAAGGACCAGAGAGGGAAACGCCCATGAGACAGAGCATCACCCGCCGCAATCTGTTGTGCGGCTGCATCGCCTTGCTGGCGGCCTCTCCGGCACTCTCTCCCGCCCTGGCCCAAGCCAAACTCAAAATCGGGGTGATCGGCGCCGGCCGCATCGGCGGAACCTTGGCCAGGCATTGGGCGAATGCGGGATACCAAGTGATGATATCGGCCCGTACGCTGGAGGAAGTGCAGAAGCTGGCGGCCGAGATCGGGCGTGGTGTCAAGGCTGGAACCCCGCAGCAAGCCGCGGCCTTTGGCGATGTGGTGTTGATCTCGGTGCCCTTCGGGGCGCTGCCGCAGGTGGGCCGGGACAATGCCGCCCAGCTCAAGGGCAAGATCGTTCTGGACACCTGCAACCCCTATCTGGGCCGCGACGGCGAGATGGCGAAGGAAGCGCTGGAGAAAGGCACCGGTGTGGTGGTTCCGACCTATCTGCCGGGGGTAAGACTGGTGCGCGCCTTCAACCAGATCAGCGCCGCTGCCTTGGCGTCGGAAGCGCATCGCAAGGGCGAAAAAATCGGCGTGCCGTTGGCCAGTGACGACAAACAGGCCTTGGACGTCGCCCAACAACTGGTTCGCGACGCGGGATTCGAGCCGCTGGTGGTGGGCGGGCTTTCAACCGCCAAGAGCTTTGATCAGGGAGCGCCAGCTTATCACACCATGACGGTGCGGGAGCTACGGGCGATATTGAAGATTAAGTCGTAGCGCAAGATACCGCGCCCGCCCATCGGCCGCCCGTTTGGACCATGAGCAATCCCGAGAACACCGCAAGCAACGCAAGCCTGGTTCCGAACCGGGATTGCGGACCATGCATCTCCTGCTGCAGGGATTTGGCGATCGACGCGCCGGAATTGAAGAAGGCGCCAGGTATACTGTGCGTCCATTGTGTGGGGGGCTGCGGGATTTATGAGACGCGGCCTATCGCCTGCCGCGTCTGGTTCTGTGGC